>JBPOJO010000209.1:0-3905 GCA_052033485.1 Bacteroidota bacterium
ATAGTGACTCCTGCGTTTGGACGCAAAAATCCACATTTCCGATGATTTTTGTGCAGTCAAATTGCGGAAAATAAGCGTGTGCTATTTTATTTTTTAACTCTTCCTCGCGAATGTTGGGGTATTTCATTTTTGAAAATTTTGCCGATTCGAATGCAAGGTAGCAAAGATGTTTTGAAAATCAAAATGTTCAAAAATTTGTGAAATTGTGGAAAAAACAGGGTTTTCAAAATTTATTTTTTAAAAATCTTAAAAAATAATTTGTTTTTGAAAGTAAAAAAATTATTTTTGGCAGTCATTAAACCCAAACATTAAAACCATGAGCGATATAACGGTTGTTGAAAGCGGCAGCGAAAATTCAGGCGGCTTCGGCGGAATGATGAAAAAAATTGAAAGTACGGTTACAAACCTGATTAATCTCGAAATCAAAACGATAGTCGGCGAGTTCGATGTTTACGGTTTTGACGATGTTCGCCCGAAAGCCGGCGAAAAATTCAATGTCATCATGAGCAGAATAAATCTTCTCGACGGCGATATCACGACGCACATCAGTTCGGAATTGCTTTTCGAAAAATATGAGTGGCTGCGCCAATATCACGCGGAAAAAGAGTCGCGCGGAAATGAAATTATTCAAGGCAACATCAAAGCAGTGATGGCTTTGATTGAACTTGTTCAAAAATCTTCTGCTAAACAGTAAATTTCTGTTGCACGGAGCACTCTGTGGTTTTTTGACGGCAGAGTGCCCTGTTATTTTCAAAAGAAACAAAAGAAAAAGACAATACAATGACCGAAATTTTTCAGGACTTATTAAAAGATTTATTGCGTTTGGAAATCAGCACGATTGTCAGAGATGAAATCAATACGGACAAGGTGCGTTCAATTCGCTTTTTGCTGTTGGACTTGGCGGGCAAATACCGTTCAAAACTTTCGGAAATAGAAGACGAAACCGACTTTCATTTAGCCGAAAAGCGGCATTTTTACGTATTTGAGAACCTTTCTGCCGGCGAAATTTCCTACAAAGAAATAATGGCTTTTGCCGACAGATTAATGAATTTTATCAAAAATCGCCTCACTGAAATCAAAGAAGAAGAACAAAAACGCTATTGGCGAGAAAATCTTGTCATGTGCAGCCGTATTTTCAAACAAAGTCAGTTGATAACGGATATTTTTGAGGATTTGAAACGCGAAAATGAAGGTTTGCAAGACGCTAATGAAACCTTTTGGACAAATGATTATTCCGAATCCGAATTGGAGAAGATGGAGGATTTAGAGCTGAATCCGAAGCAACTTTCTTTTGTGCGGAAAGCGCGCGAAATCGGGACGCAAAGAATTTTGATGCAAACAATTGTGCAGATTGAGGGCGACATCACTACTTATTTGACTCCCCGATTTTTGTCAATGAAAGAGCACGACCAAAAGCAACTCTTACACGTTCATAATTCGTCCATTACATCCGCGATTCGGATGTGGCAATACCTCTTTACGACCATCGGAAACCTTGCCGGCAGTTTTATGTCAAAAGGCAAAAAAGGTAAAAAATAAACACTTGTTTCTTAATTTTAAAAAATGTCAACAAGCAATTTACCTTTAAATCCTTTTGACGATGCCGAAATACCCGAAACAGACTATCACGGGGAGGCGGAAGAAAAACATATTGAATTTGAGCGTAAAGAATTGAAAGGAAGGCAGCTTTTCAAACCTGAAGTGTTTTTCTTTATTTTTCGATTTTTTCGCAAAATTTACTCCTCCGGCGGTCAATCTATTGTTACGGAATTTGACTACAAGGGAGAAAAGCACGTTTTTCAAACGCGCATTCAAGCCGATGCCGACACGATAAATTTCATTCCCGACATTGAAAAATATGACAAAGATACTGCTTGGCGAGAGCTTTATGAACAAAAAATTACAGAGCATTTTATTGCGATAGACAATTTTTTTGTCAAATTGTATGCAAGTGTTCGCCTTTGGGGAGTCATTGCTTTTATTCCTGTTTTATTGTTTTTTAACCAAGATTTTCTCGATGAATTTACGGAAATGATTGGCGATGAGGACGGAGACGGGCAAATTTGGGACATGAATGACTTCGGAAATAACGAGCGCGACATAGGAAATGAGGAAAACAGCATTTTTCAACATCATTATCTCGAACCACATATCGGGCATTACGAATGTTATTACAATAAATACGATTTTTATTTTCAGTTAGCTTTTGTCTTTTTTACCATTTTTGTTCGCCCGTGGTTAATGGGGATAGTGTTAAAAATAGGCGGTTTTTTTGCAGGAAAATTAATGCCTTTGTTCTATAAAGTTTTTACTTGGTGGAAAAACAGAAAGAAAAAGAAAAAAAAATAAGTACAAGTATGCGTAAAAAGAAAAAACCTGACATTTCGTCAGGTTTTTTTGTATTCTTTTTTTACAAAATTTCATAAATTCCCGCAACGCCCTGACCGCCGCCTACACAAGCGGAAATCATGCCGTATTTTTGATTACGGGCTTTCATTTCGTTAAAGAGTTGCACGCTTAATTTTGCTCCCGTACAACCGAGCGGGTGTCCGAGTGCAATCGCGCCGCCGTTTGGATTGACGATTTCGGGATTGATTTCGAGCACTTTCATGACCGCTAATGCTTGTGCGGCAAAGGCTTCGTTTAATTCAATTTGTTGAATATCAGCCAATTTCAAACCGGCTTGTTTGAGTGCTTTCGGAATTGCGGCAACGGGACCTATGCCCATGATGCGCGGGTCAACCCCTTCGGCGGTATAGGCAAGCATTCTTGCAATCGGCTTCAAATTCAGCTCATTAACCATTTTTTCGGACATAATCAACACAAAAGCCGCACCGTCGGAGGTCTGCGAAGAGTTGCCCGCCGTAACCGAACCGTCAGACGCAAAAGCAGGGCGCAAACTTGCCAAACCTTCGAGACTTGTGTCCGCGCGCGGACCTTCGTCCGTATCCACGACAAATTCCCTTGTTTTCTTTTTGCCCGAAGCCTCGTCGTAATAATTTTCCGTTACTTTCACAGGAACAATTTGACCTTTAAAACGACCGTTTTGTATCGCCGCAATCGCTTTTTGATGCGATTTTACGGCAAATTCGTCTTGCTCATCGCGTTTAATGCCGTACTGACGAGAAACTTCCTCCGCCGTTAAGCCCATGCTGAGATAATAGTCGGGGTGTTCGGACGAAACTTTCCAATTTAATGCTGCTTTGTAGCCCATCATCGGCAAAAGAGACATGGATTCCGCGCCTCCCGCAATGATACACTCGGCAGTTCCGGCATGAATACGCGCCGCTGCAAGGGCAATTGCCTCAATACCCGAACCGCAATAACGATTTAAAATCATACCCGGAACATTTATCGGCAATGAAAGCAATGAAATCATGCGTCCCATTTGCATTCCTTGCTCCGCTTCGGGGATAGCGCAACCGACGATGAGGTCGTCAACGCGCGTAGGGTCTAAAGACGGAACGCTTGCCATCAAATGTTTAATCACGTCTGCTGCCAAATCGTCAGGGCGATAGGCTTTGAAGCCGCCTCTTTTTGCTTTTCCGACTGCCGAACGAAATCCGGCTACGATATATGCGTTCATATTTGTTGTGTTATTATTGTCAATTCGTTTTAAAAAAATAGTATGCAAACATAACAATTTTTATTTTCAAAACAAATTTTTTCTGCAAAATATAAAAACTTTTTTTTTTGATGAAATTTTTTGCAAAAGAAAATTGCGTAAATATGAAAATTTGTAAAGAAAATGTCATTCAGGGCTTGTTCATAAAAATTGAATCTGATTTTTGAGCAGTGTATTGTGAGCATCTTGCTCACAAACTTTGTTTTTGATGAGGCAAGCAAGATGCTTGCTTTACTTTGTTTGCATCGCCCGGCTAAAATTCATGCCCTCAAATGGTAAA
>JBPOJO010000231.1:0-4252 GCA_052033485.1 Bacteroidota bacterium
CTATTTATCCAATAGTATCTTTCGGACAGGTTTGGATTATATTAGAAATGCTTTATTGAATGATAAAAAATGTTTGCTCGAAACCATCTTAAAATGTCTTTGCATCCTTATTAAAATGGCTAAACCAATTATACTAAATACCGCTGAAAAAACATGATTTAAAAATCATCGGGTAGAGTAGAAATATAGTTCCCAACGGAACAAAAAAAAGAGCAAAGAACTTATAGTTTTTTTCAAAAAAACTTACATCATTAAAAAAAAATATTTCAAATAAATTGATTGATTTTGAGCGGTTTAGGAAAATTTGTGTGCGATTTTATTACTTTTTCGCGCATTTTTTTCAAAAAAAATACATTTAAGAAAACTTAAAAAACTTTGGAAACTTTGAATACTAAAAAAGTTTCCTTTGATTTGCAGCGTAATCATTAAAGTCAATGAAAGAAGTCATTTTAGAAAAATCAATCAATCTCTTTTGGCGATACGGAACGAAAAGTATCACTATGGACGACCTCGCCCGAGAAGCAGGGGTCTCTAAAAAGACGATTTATCAGTTTTTCAAAGATAAAAATGAATTGGTTTTAGAGTGCATTAAGCAGGAAGTTGAAAAACAAGACGAAGAACTGAAAACAATTCAAAACAGTGCGCAAAATGCCATTGAAGAAGTTATTTTTATCCTGCATTACCTCAAAACTAAATTGGAAAATGTTAATCCGAGCCTTATTTTTGACCTGCAAAGGCATCACCACGACGCTTTTCAACTCCTCCAATGCAAAAAGGACAAGGAACGTTGCGATATGATTGCCCAAAATATTGAACGCGGCAAAAACGAAGGTTTGTACAGAGACGAAATTAATGCCCTCATGATTGCACGAATGCGCGTCAATGAATTTCATCTCAGTTTGGATACAAACATTTTCCCGCCCTCTGTGTTTGATTTTCGCGAACTGCAATTGCAACTTTTAGACCATTTCTTACACGGTTTAGTTACCCCGAAAGGGCTTGAAGTTTTTCAGCATTTCAAAATAAAACAAATTTAATTTTTTCATCACAATCATGAACAAACTGTTTTTTTCTTTCCTTTCCCTTTTCGCTCTCCTGCTCGCACCCGCCTGCGTTTTCGCGCAAAAGCAGGAAGCCTTGAAGTTGGAAAATCAAACCCTTGAACAGTGTATTCAAACAGGCATTCAAAATTCTTACACCGTCAAAAATGCCGTCGCCGACAACGAGATTGCCAAAGCAAAAGTCGGTGAAGTGCGCGCCATGGGCTTGCCACAAGTCAACGCAAGCGTAGGCGGAATGTGGAACTATGCCATTCAAAAAGTCTTCATTCCCGCCAACGCTTTTGACCCCACTGCCCCCGCAGGAATGGTCATAGCACGCGAATTTTCGCCTAAATACGGCGGACAAGCCGCCTTAACCGCGCAATGGCTCTTGCTTGACGGGACATACTTTTTAGGCTTAAAAGCTGCCAAAACATTCACCGAATTGTCCGAAAAACAAATCGCAGCTCCCAAAATTGATATAGCCGAAAATGTTACCAAAGCATTTTACGCCCTCCTCATTACGGACGAGCGAATTAAGTCGGTCAATGAAAATAAAACGCGCCTTGACACGCTTTTAATGCAGACTAAAGCCATGAATCAAAACGGTTTAGTGGAAAAAATTGATGTCGACCGCTTGCAAGTTACGCACAATAATTTGAGCATTGAATTGAGCAAATTGGAAAGTATTCGCCATTCTATTTTGCAAATGCTCAAATTTCAAATGTCCCTTCCTTTGGAAACAAATTTGACCATTTCAGGTTCTATTCAGGACATCAAATTGAATGTGGAAACTGCCGAATTTGATGCCACGCAACGTGTTGAGTATCAAGTGCTTGATGTCAAAAAACGCTTAGAAACAATGGACATCAAACGCTATCAAGTCGGTTATTTGCCGAGTTTGGCTGCTTCGTTTAATCTCGGTGCTAACAGCGGGGTAGCGGAGTTCGGAAAATTATTTGAGTTCAGCGAGCGTTGGTTCAAAAACGGCAACATCGGCGTTCAACTTTCCGTGCCGATTTTTGACGGTTTGAGAAAAAAATACCAAATTCAACAAGCGCGTTTGGCGTTGATAAAAACCGAAAATACCATGCAAAATTTCCTTTTGGGCGCGAAATTTCAGGCTGAGCAAGCGAGCATCACGCTCAATAATCACCTCAAAACTTTGGAAGCGCAAAAAGCCAACATTGACTTGGCAAAAGAAGTTTATCGCGTGGCGCAAGTCAAATTTCGCGAAGGTGTAGGCTCAAATATTGAAATCCTCAACGCCGAAAACGAATTGACCAAAGCCCAACTCAATTATTACGAAGCACTTTACAGTGCAGCCGTAGCAAAAGTGGAATTGGATAAAGCAAAAGGCACGCTTTACGCGGAAAAATAGCTTTGGGTAACGGACTGAAGTCCTCACAAACGACTTACGGTAACGAACTGAAGTCCGTTGTACATTGCATCGCCGTTGTTTGTGTCCTCACAAACGACTTATGGTAACGGACTGAAGTCCGTTGTACATTGTAAAAAATTGTTTTTTTTAACCTTCAAATAACAGCTCTTTAATATGAAACGCATCGCAATTTTAGCAATTTTGGCATTGCCGATTCTCTTTTTCTCTTGCAAAAAAGAAGAAAAAGAACCCCAAACGCCCGAAGAGAAAAAGGCGTATTTGACCAAACTCAAAACAGATTTGAGTGAAATTCAGGCGAAAATCAACGCTTTGGAAGGCGAATTGAAAGATAAAGACGCTGAAAACGCGCTCAAACCGGTTACCGCTGAGGCTTTCCCCGTCAAAACTTTTGAGCATTTTATTGAGGTGCAAGGCAATGTGAAAACGGACAGAAATGTCTTGGTCAATCCCGAAATTAACGGCATTATTTTGAATATCAATGTCAAAAAAGGCGACCAAGTTTCGCAAGGTCAGGTCATTGCTTCTGTGGATAATTCTCAATTCCAAAAAACGATTGAAGAACTCAATACGCGCCTTGATTTGGCAAAAGATGTTTTTCGCAGACAAGAAAATCTTTGGAATCAAAAAATCGGTTCCGAATTGCAATTTATTCAGTCAAAAAATGCCGTTGAAAGTCTTGAAAAAAGCATTGAAACGGTTAAAAATCAAATGAGTAAAACAGTAGTCAAAGCACCGATTTCGGGCATGGTTGATGAACTTTTTGCCAATAAAGGCGAAATGGCAACGCCTGCGATGCCGATTGCTCGTGTGATTGACATTTCAACGGTGCAAGTGGAAGCCGACGTTTCGGAAACTTATCTCGGAAAATTGAAAAAAGGCGACAAAGTGAATTTGAGTATTCCCGTCCTGAACAGAGAATTGGAAGAACAAATTGAATTTATCAGCCAATTTATTGACCCTGCGAACCGCACTTTTAAAGTCATGTTGGAAGTGCCTAATGCCGACAGAACTTTGATGCCCAACTTGGTTACTGTCTTGAAAATTAAGGATTTTACAAAAGAAAATGCAGTTTCTGTTCCTACAAATATCATTCAACAAGCCTCAGACGGCAGCAAATTTGTCTATACCGTTTCTTCTTCGGAAGGAAAAGGAGTTGTCAAAAAAGTTGCCATAAAAATCGGGACTTCTTACAACGGTTATACCTTGATTGAAGAAGGCTTAACAGGCGGCGAAAACCTCGTCATGAAAGGTTACAGTGAAGTTGTTGACGGCGAAGAGGTGCAGTTGGTAAAAGAATAATCACTGTACAACGGACTTAAGTCCGTTATTTTAAGCGAATTACCGCATTTAAGTCCTTTATTTAAAGAGAATTAACGGATTAAAGTCCGTTGTACATTTTAAAAAAAATGGAAGAAAAAAAAGAAATTGTCAGAGAGTTTGGTCTCTCAACGTATTCGGTCAAAAACAGAACAACCATCGTTATTTTGACCATCATCATGGCAGTTTTCGGCTTAATGTCTTATATCGGCATGCCGAAAGAACTTTATCCCGAAATCGTGATGCCGACGGTTTACATCAATACAATTTACCCCGGCAACTCGCCTGTGGATATTGAAAATTTGATTACGCGCCCGATTGAAAAGGAAATGAAATCCATTCAGGGCATCAAAAAAATTCAATCTACCTCTGCACAAGATGTTTCGGCGGTAATCATTGAATTTAACGAAGACGTGGTCATCAGCGACGCGCTCAATGACGTAAAAGAAGGGATTGACAAAGCGAAGAAAAATTTGCCGACGGACTTGGAAAA
>JBPOJO010000435.1:0-1598 GCA_052033485.1 Bacteroidota bacterium
GGTATGAAAAAAGTTTGATGCAATACCGAGATTTAAAAAGTGTGATTGAGACGGCGGTAGAGGAAGCGGTGGGAGAACGTGAGCAAGAAATTGCGAAAACCGCTATAACAGAAGGTTTGCATGACAATTTGATTGCTCGTTTGACCGGCTTGCGCATCGAACAAATCGAAAATCTGCGAAAAGAAATGTAAAAAAACATTAAGTTCCAATGACTTAGTTTGCAAGAAAGAAAAAATTAATGATTTTTAACGTAGTCTGACCATCGCTGCAAAACCGTTGCAAAATCGGAGGGTAATTCACTGTCAAATTCTATAAATTTTTGGCTGCGCGGATGTATGAAACCGAGCGTTTTGGCGTGCAAACCTTGTCGCGGCAAAATTTCAAAACAGTTTTCGACAAATGACCTGTATTTTGAAAAAATTGTCCCTTTTAAAATTTTATCGCCGCCGTAAAAACTGTCTGAAAACAGCGGATGTCCGATATGCTTTAAATGAACCCTAATTTGGTGCGTGCGCCCCGTTTCGAGATTGCATTTCACGAGCGAAATGTAGCGATGACGAGCGAGAACTTTGTAGTGCGTTACGGCGTGTTTCCCGCGCTCGGAATCGGGATAAACGACAAACAAACGCCTGTCATGCTGACTTCTGCCGATATTTCCGACAATCGTTCCGCTCTCCTGCGCAGGCTCTCCCCACACAATCGCATAATATGTGCGCTCAATGCTGTGGTCAAAAAATTGTTTGGCAAGGAAAAATTTTGCTTCTTCATTTTTCGGTACGACCAATAAACCCGTCGTATCTTTGTCAATTCGATGCACAAGTCCTTGATAATCAAGCCCTTGCTGTGCAAGATAATACCGCAATCCGTTTTCGAGGGTGCCCGTCCAATTGTCAGTTGCAGGGTGTACAACCATGCCTGCGGGCTTATTAATTATCATCAAATCATCGTCTTCAAAAACGATGTTTAAATCCATTTTTTCGGCAAGTATTTCACCCGAACGCGGCGGCTCGGGCATCGCAATAACAATTTCGTCGCCGGGTCTGACTTTATAATTTGATTTTTGATTTTTTCCGTTTACAAAAACAAACTCATTGATGATTAAATTTTGAATCCTGTTGCGCGATGTTGCCGGCAAGCGAAGAAGCAAAAATTTATCCAATCGCAAGGGAGATTGAGCGGGGTCAACGGGTATTTTTTTATGTTCGAAATACGAATCTTCGTTTTCGCTGTCAATTTCTTGCCATTCCTCACGCATACTGTTTTAATTTTGGAATCTGTCCGTTTTTGAGGCTGCAAAGGTAGTAAAATTAAAGATATAAATCCAAATTAATCGCGGCAAGAAGAAATTCTTTTATTTAAAAATTAGGGTAGCTCTTAAGAAAGCACAGGAGTAGATTTTGTAAGGGATAGCTTTTCCGAATTTGCGGGACACAGGTATTACGTCAAAACAAAATATGGTGAAATTGACATTCGCCTTGTTATTGAAAAAATTTACGAAATTGCTGTCCATCACAAAACGCCCCCTATCAACAAAATTTGGCAAGATTTGCAAAAAACACCTTGGTAAAATGTTTTTTTGAAAAATATAACATCTCCTT
>JBPOJO010000550.1:0-3092 GCA_052033485.1 Bacteroidota bacterium
GATGATGAATGAGGGGTTTTCTCCAACTGTTTTTGATACACAGCCTTAGGGACTCAAAGACACTAAGGCTGTGTGTCAGAAACAGTTGGAGAAAACGACCGAAAAAAATTTTTTTTATTTTTTTGAAAATTTGCACAATACATTTAAAACCCTCAAAATCCACAGCCGTTGCTTTTGTATTCACAAGCGACAAAAAACAAGTCGTTTGTGAAGATGCAAACAACGACGAAAGGGAAAATTTTTTGTCAAAATGCCGTGATTCTGAACAGCCTAATTCTGACATATCATTGATTTTGAGCATAAAAACGATTTTTTTCAAGCAAATTACGCGCCTCTTGCAAACTGTTTGCGGGAGGAAGGCAGGTGAAATTTTGGCAAAAAAGCAATATCGTTTCCGCCTTTTCGCTTGTCGAGTTTTGCTCAAAAAACCAAAGAATATTTGGTGCGTAAATTTTGCTCAATTCTTTTCGCCACAGGTCTTTTCCCGCCCCTTCAATTTTTGCTTCTGCAATGGATTGCGCGTGTAAAGCGTAAACGGAAGCCCATTTTGCAACATAACGAGGTTCGTTTTCAATGATTTTTGCCATCGTAAGGCACATTTTCGCAGATTTTGTGAGAAAATCTTCTTTTGAAAATAAATGCCCGAGTTTGAGCAAATTTTCCGCCATAACAGCATTTGAGGACGGAATAACGTTGTCAAAAATTTCTTTGTGTCGCGAAAAGAGTTTTTCGGCATCTTTTGACGTAAAAAAGAAAAAATTTTCTTCCGTATCATAAAATTTTTCCAAACAAAATTCTGTCAATTCTGTCGCTTTTATTGCCCATTTTGCCTCTCCGGTCGTTTCCGATAAAATTATCAACGCCTCAATCAAAGCGGCATAATCTTCGGCAAAAGCGGGAATTTTAGCTTTACCTTTTTTGCCTGTCCTAAAAAGTTGATTGTCGACAAGCATTTTTTCACACAAAAAATTTGCCGTGCAGATTGCTTTTTTGAGATAAAAATCCTCCGAAAGATGCTTGTATGCTTTGCATAAAGCCGTAACAGTTAAGGCATTCCAACCGGAAATGAATTTGTCATCTAAGGCAGGGCGCACTCTTTTTTTCCGCTCCTGTTGAATTATTTTTCTCCATTTTTCCGTTTTTTCGCGCAATTCTGATTCCGAAAGCAGGTTTTCTTCACAAAATTGTTTTTCGTCAATTGGTTTTGTTAAAATATTTTTGTGTTCAAAATTGCCTTCGGGTGTGAGAGAAAAATATTTTGAAGCCAAAAATTTATCATTTTCATCAAAAAAATGCAAAATATCACCGTAGTTTTCCGTATAATATTTTCCTTCCACGCCTTCGCTGTCGGCATCGAATGCGGAAAAAAACGCCCCTTCCTGCTCCGAAAGTTGTTCGCAAAGGAAAGCTAAGGTTTGCTCGGCAACGCGGCGATAGGTTTCCTTGCCCGAAAAAGCAAATGCTTGCGCATACAAACCTGCTAACTGCGCGTTGTCGTAAAGCATTTTTTCAAAATGCGGCACAATCCATTCATTATCAACGGAATAGCGTGAAAAACCGCCTTCGGCTTGGTCAAAAATTCCGCCTGCCTGCATTTTGTCTAAGGTCAGAAAAAGCTGTTTTTCCGCACTTTTATCGGCGGTAAAATAAGTGTGCTGCAACAAAAATTCGAGTAAGCAAGGCATCGGGAATTTCGGAGCAGAGCCGAAACCGCCGTTTTTGCGGTCAAATTCTTCCTTTAATTTTTCAAAAGCTTCGTTCAATAAACTTTGCGAAAAATCATTTTCGGAAACAAGATTTAACTTTTTTAGTTCGGATTTTGCAAGATGCTCCGTGATTTGAATTGCGGTCGCATAAATTTCGCGCTGTTGTTTTTGAAAAGTTTCTGCGATTTGAAAAAGCAGATTTTGCCATTTTCGGCGCGGAAAATAAGTTCCGCCGTAAAAAGGTTTTCCGTCGGGTGTGAGAAAAATATTCAAGGGCCAACCGCCCGAAATACCTAATGCTTGCACGGCATTCATGCAAATTGCATCAATATCGGGGCGTTCTTCGCGGTCAAGTTTGATGCAAATAAAAAAATCATTCATCAAAGCGGCGGTTTCTTCGTCCTCAAAACATTCGCGCTCCATGACATGACACCAATGACAAGCGGCGTATCCGATGCTGAGTAAAATCGGTTTGCTGAAATCTTTTGCGGCAGTAAGGGCTTCTTCGCCCCATTCGTACCAATCAACGGGGTTGTGTGCGTGTTGCAACAAGTACGGACTCGTCGCGTGAATGAGTCGATTTTTCATTTTTTTGAAGGCTTGCCGACTAAACCTTCAAAACGAATTTTTGTTTCAACAAGTCGTGTTTTTGAGCAAGGTGATTGAAAAATGTTTATTGAATTACAGCGTAAAGTTTGTCGGTATTAAACATTTATTGAATGGTCATTACTTCCTTCTTTAAATCCTTTTCCGTCAAAAGAAACTGAACCCAATGATTAGGTTTTTTTTCGTTTTTGCAAACTTCAAAATATCCGTGTTGTTTATCTACGGAAACAACAAAATCAGTTTAGGACAAAGAACAGCACTTTGCCTCAATAATAACAAAGCCTGTATCACCGAACTTTTCCCCGAACCATTCAAACCGGTAAGCAGGTTGAGATTGCTAAGTTTCAAATAAACAGTTTTGAGAGATTTGAAATTTTTGATGAATAAATTGCAAATCATTTTTTTTTGATGATAAAGATAGTTTTTTTTTGAAAAAAAGAACTTATCGAATAAAATCATCATGATTCAGATTTTTCAGTGCAATTTTTGTTGTTACCCAAAGCCGAATCGACTCCACAGGCAAGCCGTAAAAGCAGAAAAAATTTACTTTACTTTGCGAGTAAATCCGTGCGGACTTACTCGCCCGACATCACAAATGCGCCCCAAAAATACGGTTCGGGATACTGCTTTTTGATGTCCGCTTGTGCTTCTTTAAAGGCTTTTCTTGCGTTTTTGTACTCGGCAAATTTTTTGTAAAAAGCCGTCATCAATTTTTGCGTAACCGCGTCGTCGACCTTCCAAAGCGACATGACGAGCGTTTTCGCGCCCGCGACTTTGAAC
>JBPOJO010000079.1:0-9215 GCA_052033485.1 Bacteroidota bacterium
TTCTTGTTTTTTCAATTCTTCAAGGTTCAAATGTCCGTTCATTGCCCGCCACCAAAACCTGAGAGCTCCTTTAATGCTCGGCGGTCGAAGTTCGGGGGTGCTGCCGTCGGCTCCGGAGAGAAACATCGGCGTTATCGTTTGACAGGTGAAGGAGATGGTTTGCATAAGTAACACTCAAATTAAATATTGAAAAGAAAAATACAAATAAAACCTAAAAAATCGAAATAAAATTTGGAAAAAGAAAAAAAACTGTGATTTTTAGATTGAAAAGAAAAACACAAACTTAATACGCTTTTTCCATGGCAAATATGTAAAAAAAAATCAAAATGAGCAAAAAAAGGACAAAAAAAAGATTTTAAAAATGCTTTTTTTGCTAAAAATATTACATCGTTTTTCAACTTGTCCGCTGTCTGACATTTTTGCGAAAACACAAGTTTTTATGAACAACAATCCTGTTAAAAAAAGCGGAGATAAGGAAATTACGATTGATGTTGATTCAACAGCAGAAAACCTTTTTTGAATTGTTTAATCAAAATTTTCGACATATTTTTGTGATGATTGTTCAGAAATTTTGTTATTTTCAGCAAAAGCTTATCTTTATCGAGAGCAATAGGTACGTTTTGTACGTAAGCCTAAAACGGATTAGTTTTAGACTAAAAAATGCAAAAACAGATACAAACTTACATTTAAAAAATGCAGGGCTTTACTGTATATGGTATAAAAAAGAGAGAAAAAAATGACTTGATAAGAAAAAAAAACGCACCAAAACATTTCGCCGTTATTTGTGTCCTCACAAGCAACAAACAAGGGCGCGAGCGGAAACGTGCTGACAAAAAAAGCTAAGTTTTCCGTTGTTGTCAGTATATACTAAAAAAACATTTTTGAAGTTAAGTTTTCTTAAAATGAGCTTTCTTAAATTTCTTGCTTGGAAAGGATATGAAAATTTGCTTTTTTTGCGTAAATTTTTCCGAAAACGCAACGAAGATATTTTTTGCGGTGGTTCGCGCAGAAAGCTGCCTGCCGCAACTTTGCCTTTCGGAAAGTATTTTTGAATGAAGAAAAATCATGGAAATATATCAAAGTCCCAATTTAATCATTGAACATTTTCCCGATAACAGCCTTTTTATAATGACTTGGCGAGAAAATACGGGCGAGATGACGCTTGATGATTTTAAACAAGAATCCCTGAATTGTTTGGCATTAACTCGGCAGTTGCGCCCGCACAAAATGATGGTCGACTCGCGTGAAATGTTTTTCCCCGTCGTCCCCGAACTGCAAGATTGGCTGAACGAAAATGTTTTTCGTGTTAATTTAGAGCTCGGTTTAAATATTTCGGCATTTGTTATGAGCAAGGAAGAAATTACACAAATGTCTATCGAACAAACTATGGACGAACAAGAAGGCATAAAGTTTCAAAATGCCTTTTTTGATACCCCTGAAGCTGCTTTTGATTGGATAACTGCCGTTCCCGTTCTGCTCTAAGCCGCTTTTATTCGCCCTTCCCTACGGGCAAACCGGTTTTTTTGTTAAAATTACCCAAAATGACAAATTTAGTCATTGTTCTTATTGCTGCTGCGGCGGGAATTTTGTTAAAAAAGTATTATCATGATTCGGCAAAATTCGCCGGTTTTGCCGATAATTTTATTATTTATATTGCTTTGCCCTCAGCGGCATTGCTTTTTTTGCCGACCGTATCACTCTCCGAAGTGCCTTTTTTTTCGCTGCTCGCGCCCTTCGGTCTTTTTTTTGCCTCATTGCTCTTTTTTACCTTGCTCAGAAATTTGTTAAATTTGAACAAAAAATTGTGGGCTTGTTTGGTTTTAATGGGCGGTTTAGGCAATACGTCTTTTGTCGGATTTCCGCTCACTGACGTTTATTTTGGCGAAAAAGGACTCTTACAAGCGATGTTTTTTGACCAAGCCGGCTTTTTTGTTCTCTCCTTAATTGCGATGCCTTTTGCTATGTATTACGGGAGCGGAGAAATTAAAGCGGCGCAGATTGTTAAAAAAATTGTATTTTTCCCGCCTTTTTTGGCATTTGTAACCGCAATGTTGATGTCGGGATTCGGTTTGAAAGTGGAGGGAATATTGTCGGATATTTTTCGCGGTGCAACAATGCTCATCGCCCCCGTTGCTTTATTTTCCGTCAGCATTAAATTTCGCCTCACAAACAGCCTTCCGGAGAAAAAATATTTGCCGGTGTTGAGTTTATTTTTCAAAATGTTCGCAATGCCCGTCGCTGTCTTTCTTGTATCGGGTTTTTTCTTTGAGGGCATGAGCCTTTCACGACAAGTTTGTATTTTTGAAAGCTGCATGCCGCCGATGATAACCGCCTCTATCATTGCTTCGCGCTACGATTTGGAAGGTGATTTAGCGGCAACGATGGTCGGTTACGGACTTTTGGTTTGTCTTCCGGTGAGCTATTTGTGGTTTAAATTGCTGACTATTTGACAATTACGGCATCTTTGAGCCAAAAATAAAGATGCGTTTCGTCGGCAGTGTTGAGGTAGAGTTTTCCGCGAACGGTCAGCATTTTATCCTGCGGAAATTCTTTGAAACCTTCTTTTAAATAAATTTCTGCAATGGTTTCGGGACCCGCACCGCCGCAAAAAAAACATTGCGCGTAAGGTTTTGAGGATAAAATAATACATTTATTCTGTCCGACTTCATGCGGTACAACATAACCCGTGAGGAGTATTTCTTTTCCGTGAAACGAACGGAGTTCTTCGCCGAAATCAGCTTCAAACAAATTGCTTTTCATCGCTTTCGGATAAGCAGGTCGAAATTTAGCTTTTTTGAATAATTGCCACCCTTCTTGCTGTGCAAATACGGTTGTTGAAGAAAAAATTAAACCCGAAACGGCGATGAAAAATGCGCTTATGTAAAATTTCATTTTGTAAAATATTGAAAAGAAAATTTAAAATGTTGTAAAACGGTTCGGAAAAGTCCAAAATGAAGGCGTAAAATGTCAAATCGCTGCAAAAGGGAAGCGCGTTTTTTTTTCGAAGAAATGCCGCCGCCGAGAAATAAACAGTGCACAACGCCCGAATAACAGGAATTATGAACGTTTTTAAACGAACGAATGCACCAATCTATGTCTCCCGCCAAGTGAAATTTTAAGTTGTAAAGTTCGGCGCACTCTTTTTTTATCAAAATAGATTGATGACAAACCAACATTCCGTTGATAAAATCATCGGCGCGAAGGCATTTTTGAGGCGTTTTTTTGTACCACGCGCGTTGCCTGCCGTCGTCGGGATTGACAATCAGCGTATCGCCGTAAATCACATCTGCCTGAGTACATTTTTCGAAAATTTTCGACAGGGTGTTGGTTTCGGGAATGCGGTCTCCTGCGTGCAAAAACCAAATGTATTCGCCTTTTGCAAGCGTCAAACCTTTGTTCATTGCATCGTACAAACCATCGTCTTTTTCAGAAATCCAAAAAGATATTTTATCTTCATACTTTTTAATGACTTCTTTCGTGCCGTCCGTCGAATTCCCGTCTACAATGATGTATTCATAGTCTCTAAAATCTTGTTTGAATACGCTTATCAGTGTTTTTTCCAATAAATCGGCAGCATTGAAAACAACGGTAACGATGCTCACTTTTGGGGTGTTCATTGTTTTTGAGGGATTGAAAAGAAAAAAATCCGCTCCGTGTGGAGCGGAGCGAACTTACATCGCATATTCAGACAGAAATTTAATTCGCATCAATCTCAATTCATCTTCCGAATAATCGTTGCCGAAATATTCCAAAGCTTCGGCAATGGTATCGGATTCGGCATTCATAAAATAATCAAAAATTTCCTCTTGTTTTTCCTCATCGAGAATAGATTCGAGGTAATAATCCAAGTTCAGCTTCGTGCCGGAATAACAAATGTGTTCAACTTCCTGAATGAGGTCTTCCATCGAAATATTTTTTACATCGGCAATCTCATCTAAGGAAGTTTTGAGGTCAATTTGCTGAATGATGTAAATTTTAATTTTTGATTTATTCGCCGAAGATTTTACGACAACATCTTTTGCCGTAATAATGTCGTTGTCCTGAACGTACTTTTTGATAAAATCAAGAAATTGTTTGCCGTACTTTTTGACTTTTCCCATGCCGACTCCGTTGATTTGCGCGAGGTCTTGCTCGCTTGTCGGATAGGTCGTCGCCATCTCTTCCAAAGACGGGTCTTGAAAAATAACAAAAGGCGGCAAAGAATTTTCTTTGGCAACTTTTTTTCGAAGCTTTTTGAGCATCTCAAAAAGGGGCTTATCGTAGGAGCGTTCGCGCGGCAATTCGCTTTCGTTGTGTCCGTTTTCTGCTTCGGGAATCGAAAAATCGTGGTCTTTGTAAAACGTCAGGCTGTGCGGGAGATTCATAAAATTCCTGCCGCGTTCGGTGATTTTCAAAACATCAATTTTTTCGACATCTTTACAAATCATATCAAAAACCAAAACTTGGCGAATAGCGGAAAGCCAAAAATCTGCCGAAAATTCACTTCCTGCCTTAAACGTCGAGACAGTATTGTGCCCGTAGCTCATAACGGCTTGTGCTTCACAACCGCGAATCACGTCCGTAATGTGCTCGGCTTCAAATCTTTCATTCGTTTCGGCAATCGTTTTCAAAATATTCAAGGTGTGTTCTTTGCCCTCAAAAGCCGAGCGCGAACCTCTGCAATTATCACAAAAACCGCAATCCGCTTCCACTATCTCACCGAAATAATGCAAAATTTGCCTTCGCCTGCATACGGAAGAATTAGCATAAAAAGCCATTTCTTTGAGCAAATGCTTTGCGTTATCGCGCTCCGTAACAGATTTATCTTTGTTGAATTTTTCTAATTTAACAATATCGGTATAGCTGTAAAGCATCATACAATGCCCGTCTAATCCGTCTCTTCCCGCTCGTCCGGTTTCTTGATAATAGCCCTCCAACGACTTCGGCGCGTCATAATGCACGACAAAACGCACGTCAGGCTTGTCAATCCCCATGCCGAAAGCAATCGTTGCGACAACTACTTCGCAGTCTTCGTTCAGAAAAGCATCTTGATTTTGAATCCGAATTTGCGAATCCAAGCCCGCATGATAAGGGAGGGCTTTTATGTCATTAATTCGCAAAATTTCCGCCACTTCCTCAACTTTTTTTCTGCTTAAACAGTAGACGATGCCGGATTGATTTCTGAAATTTTTAATAAATTTAATCAACTGCCTTTCCGGTTCTTTCGATTTCGAGCGTACCTCATAATAGAGGTTAGGGCGATTAAAAGAGGACATATAAATTTGCGCATCTTCCATGTGCAAATTTTTCAAAATATCTTGCTGCACCTTCGGCGTTGCCGTTGCGGTGAGGGCAATTATCGGCAAATCGCCGATTCGCTCAATGATAGAGCGAATTTTGCGGTATTCGGGGCGAAAATCATGCCCCCATTCGGATATACAGTGTGCTTCGTCAATTGCAACGAAAGAAATATTGGCTTCACGCAAAAATTCAATATTTTCGTCTTTATTGAGGGATTCGGGTGCAACATAGAGCAATTTTACCTTTCCTTCAATAGTGTCTTTACGAACTTTCGTAATTTCGGGTTTAGAAAGGGTAGAGTTGAGAAAACAAGCATTGACTCCGAGAGCATTCAGTTGGTCTACTTGATTTTTCATCAAAGCAATCAAAGGCGAAATCACGATTGCCGTCCCGTCTCTGATAATCGCGGGCAATTGATAACAGAGGGATTTGCCCGCACCCGTCGGCATGATAACAAAAGTATTGTTGCCCGCCATGAGATTTTTAACGATAATCTCTTGATTGCCTCTGAATTGACTGTATCCGAATATTTTTTTCAGCTCAGATTTTAGCTGTACTTCTACTTCTTCGTCCACCATCTTTGTTAAAATTAAACAACCCTTTAGAGATAACTGAAATCCTCAGGGCAAATTGTCAAGTGAAATTAGTAAAGGATTTTTTATTATGCAAATCATTGTCAAATAATTTTTCTTAAAATCAATTTAAAGCCCCCAAAAAGGCAGTTTTTTGTCAAAAAAATGTCGAAAAAAAATTTCTTTTGTCGGAGCGTTTGAAGAATTTACTTTTGAGAAAAGTCAAAAAACAATCGAAATTATACAAACCAAAGGCGATTTTGTATGCTTGAATACAAAAAATGTTCTTTTTTTTGTCGAAACAATGACAAAAAATGACTATAAAAGGGCAAAAGTCAGAGATGTAATAAAATCTTATGTTTTAAAGAAACTCTGAAAAGGGAGAATGTAGGCTGTATTTTTATGTTGTTTTTAAATTTAAAAAAATTAACAAAAAAGCAGCCGCGTAAGAAAGTTCTCTGCCGTTGATTGTGTCTTCACAAACGAAATTTCAGCCGTTGTTTGTGTCTTCACAAACGACTGTCAGATTCTTCAACAAATAAATTTGCGCAAGTTCTTACTGCAAACTTCGGAAATCTATTTTTCCCCGACTGTCTTTCGTTGTTGCACAATAAAATAAGAATTTTTAATTGTTTTTATGCCGGATTGCGAAAATAATTCCCCTTCACGATTAAAAAATCGTGCTGCCAAAAAAGCAAGATAGTTTTTCGAACATGTCAGTGCTTTGTGTTTTCCAAAATATTGATACGGAAATTGATTTTCGTTCTTAAAACCCTTTTCCGTATCCGATAAAAATAAAAACGACAAAGCCTAATATCAACAGCAGTGCCGCAACAGAAATGATATTAAAAAGGATACTAAAAACTAAGAAAAAATCAAAATTTACCGGCACATTCTTAGGCAGAGTAAAAAAATAATTTAACAATTTTACACTTGATATCCCGCTCAATATCAGACTTATCACGCCAACAACAACACCTACCGCGACTGAGGGAATAATTTTTTGGGTAAAGCCCGAAAGTAACAAACCAAAACTAAACAACAAGCCCAAAAAGGCTGCCAAGGCATATAAAAAATACGCCGGAAAACTCAATAATTCTTTCATAATTTTTTAAGTTTAGGTTTCATCTATGAATGCAGCAGGCAATATACAAAAAAAGCGCGAAAATAAATTTCGCGCTTTCCGTATTGCTGCAAATCTAAATTGAAATGTAAATCGCCATTAGGTGTTTTTTTCAAAAAAGTACCGATAATCCGGCGTTTTCGTAACCTAAAGTTTAGGCAGTATTTCGTTTTAGATTTTTAGGTTTTATGTATTGTCAAAAACTATCCGAGTTGAACACGTTTGAAAGCAACAACTTTCATATCCGATTTAACGGAAGAAACGTATTGTTGAATGTTCAATTTGTTGTCTTTCACGAAAGGCATTGAAAGCAATGTATTTTCTTTCAAGAATTTTTTCACGGCACCTTGAGCAATATTATCAACAAGGTTCGCCGGTTTGCCGTCCGCAATTGCACGTTCGCGCGCGATGTCCATTTCGCGTTCGATAGTGCGGGCATCAACGCTGCTTTCATCGAGTCCGAGCGGGTTCATTGCCGCAATTTGCATACAAACGTCTTTACCGACAGCGACATAATCCGCGCTTCCGACGTTGTCCAAACCGACGATAACGCCGATTTTGCCGTTTGCATGAATGTACGTAACAATTTTATCGGCTTTGATGTAGTCAGACGCGACAACTGAAATTTTTTCGCCGATTTTGCCGACATAATCGGTAATCACCTCACTCAAAGGACGTGCATCATTTGTATTGAGGTTGTTTAATTTTTCGGCATCGGCAGGTGCGTTAGCTTTTGCAAGGTCTAAAACAAGGTTCGCAAGCGCAAGAAAATCTTCATTTTTTGCGACAAAATCCGTTTCGCAGCCTAATGCAATCATAACGGCTTCAGAGTCGTTATTGAAGCTCGCAACGCGCACTACTCCTTCTTTGGTTTCGCGGTCTGCACGATTTGCGGAGATTTTTTGACCTTTTTTACGAAGAATATCAATAGCACCTTCGAAATCGCCGTTAGCTTCCGTGAGTGCTTTTTTGCAATCCATCATACCTGCGCCGGTGATTTGGCGCAATTTGTTCACGTCTTGAGCGGTAATAACCATTTTTTTGATTGTTTGATAACAAATTCGAATTTCGCTGCGAAATTACGATGTTAAATTTGAAATTCAAAATTCGGAATAAATAAATTGTAAAAAAATGTAAAGCAGTGAAAAAGAGCAAAAAAAGGAATAATTTTGCGCGGTCAAAAAATGCTAATATTTTGAAAACGATACCTTTTTTTGTGCAATTTTCTTTGCTTTCCGGACTTTCGGCAGGCATCTTGCTCGGCATCATCGGGGGATTACTTGCCTTTTTCGGACTTAATCCTGTCGGGCAGTACGAACTGATTTTTTTAAACCCGGTCTTGTTGATTTTTTTATTTTTGGGCATGCGGACATTTCGATTTCGTTTCGGCGGCGGTTTTTTGGAGGGTTGGAAGGCTGTTTCGATAGGAATTTTAACTGTTTTTGCGGCAAGTTTTGTTTACGCGCTTGCAAATTGGCTCATTTTTAACTTTTCTGATACTGCTTTATTGCTTTACAAAGAACAAATTGCCGTTTTGTTAAAAAACTTAAAAGAAGAACAAAGCACCGCACAAACGGAAAATTTAGAGCAAGATGTTAAAAATATTTCTGCGTTTGGGATTGCTTTTCAGGTCTATATCCGGACTTTCGCGCTCGGTATGTTTTTTGCATTTGTGAGCACTATTTTTGTAAAAAAATCAAAACCCGTTCCGTCCGCATAACCGTTTTTTTGATTATTCAATCTTGCTCCGCAGGCTTAAAAATGCAAAATTTTCCGTAAGTCCTGATAGATTTTTATTTTTTTTGGCATCTGCAAAATATAATACCGAAGAAAGGCTGTTCAGCATCACGGCATTTTGACATAATATTTTCCCTTATTTTTGAACGCGAAATAAGCCACGTGAGGGACGAATCGTTGTCAGAAAAAGGTAAAAAGCAGCAAATAAGCCTCACAGAGGCGCACATGAATGTTTTTTTAGTAATTTTAGTTCGATTTACTTTCTGACAAGGTTTGCAAAAAAAATGGGAGAGAAAGTCTGTTAATTTTGAACAGCCTATACTTAGGGCGTAATTCGCTTAACTCTGTTGCATTGCGCTGAAGCCAAAAACACGCGAATTGGCACTTTTATTGTATGTAATTTAACATAAAAAATTACATGCCCACATGAAAGCAATATTCCCATTATTTTTCCTTTTTTTCGCGATATGCGCCTCGCTCTCGGCGCAATCATGGAAAGCTGA
>JBPOJO010000275.1:0-2003 GCA_052033485.1 Bacteroidota bacterium
GTAAAAACAAAGAAAATATCATTTTTTACCGACAAGTGTAAGATTTGCTCGGCAAAAGTAAGGGGCGTTTGAGGGTCGTTCATTTTCTAAGCACCAATGCCGACAATGATGCAGGCGCGGTT
This sequence comes from Bacteroidota bacterium, assembly GCA_052033485.1. Taxonomy (GTDB): domain Bacteria; phylum Bacteroidota; class Bacteroidia; order Cytophagales; family Bernardetiaceae; genus JBPOJO01. The sequence continues at coordinate 123 of JBPOJO010000275.1, forward strand.
CACGGGCGCATGAATGCGGAAAATATCAAAAGCCATATTCAAAATTTGCCGCCGAAAAACACGCTCACGTATTTATGCGGACCTGCCGAATTGACCGATTCGGCTTATCTTGTTTTGGAAAGTATGGGTTTTGCGCTATTCACGCGCGAAAGTTTTTTTCTCGACGATACTCATTCGCAAACTTTTTCGGGAGAATTAAAAGAAAGAACTGTTAAAATTCACCTCGAAAATGAAACTGCCGATGTGCTCGTTTCGCCCGACACAAAAATTCTCGACGCAGCTCTCGACGCGAATATAAACATGCCCTACTCTTGTCAAAGCGGTCTTTGCACGGCTTGTCGCGCAAAATTGCTCTCCGGAAAAGTTTTTATGGACGTACAGGAAGCCCTTTCGGAAGGCGAACTTGCGCAGGGCTACATTTTGACTTGTCAAGCACACCCTTTGACGGACGACGTTGTTTTAAAAGTTGAATAAATTAACAAATGATAACAAAAGAACAAATCATAAAAGCCCTTTCGACCGTAGAAGACCCCGATTTAAAACGCGATTTGGTCTCCTTGGGCATGATAAAAAATGTTGAAATTGAAGGTACGCGCATTTCTTTCAGCGTTGTTTTGACAACGCCTGCTTGTCCGCTCAAAGAATTGATAAAAAATAATTGCGAAAAAGCGGTGCGCGAAGAGGTCGGCAATCATGTACAACTTTTTATTGACATGACCTCAAACGTTACGAGTGTGCGGCAGGGTCCCGTTTTACCCGGCGTAAAAAATGTCATTGCGGTTGCGTCCGGCAAGGGCGGGGTCGGCAAATCAACGCTGACCTCAAATTTGGCACTTGCTCTCAGCCAATCGGGTGCGAAAGTCGGAGTAATTGACGCGGACATTTACGGTCCGTCAATTCCGACGATGTTTAACTGTGAATCGGCGCGTCCGGGGGTGATTGCGCGGGGCGAAAAGCATCTTTTGTTGCCGGTAGAGCAATACGGCATAAAAATTCTTTCGATTGGTTTTCTCTCGCCGCCGGAAGATGCCGTAGTTTGGCGCGGTCCGATGGCAAGTTCAGCTTTGCGACAATTCATAACCGATGCCGAATGGGGCGATTTGGATTATTTATTGATTGATTTGCCGCCCGGCACAAGTGATATTCATTTAACTTTGGTACAAACCGTTCCGGTTACGGGTGCCGTGATTGTTACGACTCCGCAAAAAGTAGCCCTTGCCGATGCGCAGAGGGGCTTATCCATGTTTGCGAATCCAAAAATCGGCGTTCCGATTCTCGGCATAGTTGAAAATATGTCATATTTTGTTCCGGAAGAATTGCCGGACAACAAATATTATATTTTCGGAAAGAACGGCGGAAAACTCATTTCGGAGCGCAATCGTGTGCCGTTTTTGGGCGAAATTCCGCTTGTTCAAGCGGTTCGTGAGGGGGGCGACAGCGGAAAACCGATTGCAGGTTCGCCTGACAGCCCGACCGGAAAAGCTTTTCGCGCACTTGCCGAAGAATTTGCAAGGCAGGTTGCGATTCGCAACGCGAATGCTGAACCGACAAAACAAACGCTTATCGGGCGTGCCTAAAGAAGTTTCGAAATACGCAAAAAGTGCCTTCATTCAATCGTTTCAAAGCTTTTGAATGAGGGCTTTTTTTGCAAATTATCCACTGTCATTGTTTTTTTTGGCATAATCTACTCTGTGTTGCGGCAGTTTTGGTCGTTTGTGGGATAAAAGCAACTGCAACGGATAGTATTTTTCACAAACTAAAAGAGAATAAAAAAACATTTCAGTTTTTTCTGCAAAAAAAAATCGGATATTGGGTTTTGCGTACCTAATTTGCGTTCGCATTGAATACTTTGCCCCCTTTTTCGGGCTGTACCGAATGTTT
>JBPOJO010000179.1:0-28662 GCA_052033485.1 Bacteroidota bacterium
CCATGCGCCAGGTGTGCCGCACCCCAGCCCAGGGTGGCAAAGCGGCGGTGGTTGTCGGCGTAGGGGTGCTTGTTGGCATCTTCATAGGGATTGCCGGGTCGGCCATACAGGCTGGGCGCCAACAGCACATAAGCATGGACGGTCTGCCCCTTTTTGCTGAGGGAGGGCAGCGCACCAAACAGCACGGCCACCGATTCGCCCCAGGATGTGCCAAAGGAGCCCACGCGCACAGCGTCTTTGAGGTCCGCCAGAATGGCCGGAAAACCCGGCAGCAACATGTAAAAATTTCGTCAGGAATAGCCGGCAGCAAATATTTTCTGACCAAAAAAACTGACAGAAATGAGGGCGGCGAAAAAATTAAAGCCGTTTTGAAATCAATTTGCTTTTTTATCGCATAACTGAATGCCCCCACAAGGGCGGTCGAACCGACAATAAAAAGCGAATACCCCGTCGCCGTAACGGGGCTGATGCCGAGAATGTACACCAAAACCGGCACGGTCAAAATCGAACCGCCGCCGCCGATTAGCCCCAAAAAAATCCCGATAAGTAAGGCTAAAACAAAAGCCAATAAATTTTCCATTAGGTAAAAAAGTTATTGAAAAACCGCCTTAAACATATCGGCAGCTTTGAATACAGGTGATAATTTTTGTAATGTTTTTGTCTGTCAGCGAATAAAAAATATTTTTGCCCTCGCGACTTGTTTGCAAAATCCCTTTGTCGCGCATGATGCTCAAATGATGCGACAAAAGGGCTTGTTCGACATTCAAATGCGTTTGCAGCTCACTGACACACATTTTTTCGCATTGGTCTAACATATCAATGATGCCCAAGCGCAAAGGATGCGCAACCGCTTTGATGATAAAAGCGACTCTTTCAAGCCGTTCGGGGTCGATTCGTAATGACACGTAAATTTTATTTAGGGTGAAAAAGCAATTTTGCCGCTTTTTTTGCAAGATTTTTTACATAAACATATTTCAATATCTTTATGTTTGAAGTTTTTGAAAAATTATTTTTCCTCAAAATTGTAAAACGCCCTTAGTGTTTTTTCTTGCAAAAAAAGACAGATAAGCCGGCTTTTTCGCTAACTAAAGCTTACGATACATTTCGTTTTAGTTTTTGAATGAATCCGAAAAGTGTACTTCCGCTTGCTTGTGCAAAAAAGGTCGTTCGTTTAAATTTTATGAAAATGCCCCTTTTTAAATATTTTAGGCTAAATTTGTCCGAAAATAATAAAATTTTTACCAATATGGAATGGGCAATTGTACTGATTTTAATTTTGGTTGGACTCGTTTTGCTGATTGCAGAAATCATTTTTATTCCGGGCACAACGATTGCGGGCATTATCGGGAGTTTGATGAGTATTGTCGGAATTTTTTTAGCCTTTTATTTTTTCGGTAATTCGACCGGCGCATCTGTTATGAGCGTTGCGGTTTTTATTGCCTCCATTGCTGTTTATTACGGTTTCAGCGCGAAAACTTGGGATAAAATTGCCTTGCACGATACGCAGGAGCGGGCGGAAGAAAGTATAGAAAAATCCAAAAAACTGCTTGTCGGGGCATTCGGAACGGCAAAAACAGACCTCCGACCGGTCGGAACAGGGATTTTTGAGGGCGAATTTTTTGAAGTTGCCGTTATGCGCGGATACATTCGGGCAGGAAAACCCATTAAAGTAATTAAAATTTCCGGCAATAAGATTTATGTAGAATCTTTGGAAAATGAAGTATGATTTGTAAATTTGCACAAAAATATTTACAATGGCAAAATCAAAGGCTAATCACCTGAACGGAAAAATCCTTTCCGAAAAAGAAATTGAAAAGTTGCTCGAAAAAGCGGCTGACTTACTCGAACAAGGTGAATTTGAAGAAGCGGAAGCTATCGCCGAAAAACTTGTTGCAAACGGCGTTTATGAAGGTTATGACTTGCTTGCAATCATTTATGCAGGTTCGGAACGTTTCGAAGAAGCGATTGAGGTGTTGACGGAAGCTTTGAACAAAAACAAAGAAGACGCGCATTTGTATTCCGCGCTCGGAAATTGCTATATGCAAATCAACGAACTCGAAAAAGCCCGCGAAGCGCATAATTCGGCATACAATTACTTTTCTCCCGACATGAAAGTCATTGCGGAAGTGAATCTTACCGCGCTTTACATCATGACGGAGGAGTACGAAAAAGTGGAAGAACTGTATGAAAAACATAAAAACTCCGACTATAAAATTGAATTTGCAAGTTTGTATTTGCTTTCAAAAGTAAATCAAGAGCAGTTTGACAAGGTTTTTGAATTTGAAAAAACGGAGCTTGTCAAAATCGAAAAAGGCACGCAAAGAGACGACACCGGTATTAATCTCGGCAGCGTTTATATTGCGATTGCAACGGCTTACATCGAAACTAAAAATACGGATAAAGCGCATATCGAAAAACTTTTGAAACTTGCCGTAAGCGAAGACCGCACTAATCAAGAAATAATTGATGTTTTTCGCGAATATTATGCAATTCCCGCCAATAATTCTAAATATTTCACCGTCAGTGTCGAAGGCGAATTTTTACCCGAAGGCGAAGAAGAACCTGCTGTTTTTAACGCTGAATATGAAGTAGTTGCGGACAACATCAAAGATGCAGAAGCCTTAATTCGCAGTTATGAAGTGAAAGAAGTCATTAATTTCAGCATTCTCGAATCAACAAGCGAAAAAACCGACGAGAAATTCAAGGGAATTTACTCGGCAAGTGATTTATATTTCGAAGGCGAATTTGACGACGAAGACGAATTTTAATTTCAGGCAGGGCGAATGACAAGATTTGCCCTGCTTTTTCCCACGCCTAAAAGCTCCATTCGATGAAACCTTCCGTTTATTTTATGATTTTTTTTGCCGGCTATCTTTTTACGGGTGCTTATTGTTTGACTTTTGTTCCGAAAGGCGACGAGGTTTATTTGCTCAGTTCGCTGCATACGCCCGCAACGGATTTTTTCTTCAAATATTTTACACATTTAGGCGACGGTATTGCGGCAATCCTCATTGCGGCGGTGCTTTTTGTTTTTAGATTTTACAACGGAGTTTTGGTTTTTTTATCCTATACGCTTTCCGGTTTGACCGCGTCACTCTTAAAAAGATTTGTGTTTGAAGAATCTTTGCGCCCGATTAACGTCCTTGATGTCAGCCGATTATCATTTGCCGAAGGGGTTGAAGTGCACGGGACGATGTCATTTCCGTCGGGGCACACGACGACAGCTTTTGCCTTATTTTTTTGTCTGAGTTTGATGACTAAAAGTCGCTACGCAGCCTTATTTTTTTTCATTTCGGCATTTTTAGTCGGCGTTTCTCGTATATACCTTTTGCAACATTTTTTTGCCGATACCTACGCGGGTGCATTGATAGGCATGGTCAGCGTTTTTATTTCCGTTATCATTTTGGATAAATTTCCCGCGCTGAAAGGAAAAAAATGGCTCGAATTGCCGGATTTTTTGCGGGCGGAACGAAAAATTTCGGCGTAAAAACTTGATATTCCGCATTTTTACGACTGAAACCCAAAAATGCCCTCACCCGTCAATACTTTTTCCGAAAAATGATTTTTGTACCAAAATTGAAAAACCAACAGTGCCCACACTTGATTTTGGTCAAAATATGCTGTCGAAAAAACTGCCTTTTTCAAATTTTCTACGTATTCCGGCGCAAAAATGCCCTGCTCTCGCACAAAATCGGCATTAAAATATTCCTCCAAAAGCGGACGCAGAGCTGTCCGAAAACCCTTCATCAACGGAACATCAAAACCGTGCTTTTTATGGGAAAGAATTTCGGACGGTAAAATATTGCGCAAACTGTCTTTTAAAACAGTTTTTAAACCTTTTTTTGAAATTTTATATTCCGAAGGCAAAGTAAATGCAAAATTTACCAAACGATAATCCAAAAAAGGCACGCGAACTTCCAAAGAATGTGCCATAGACATCAAATCTGTTTTTTGCAACATATCATCAGGCAAAACCATTCGACAGTCGGCATACAAAACTTCGTTCAAATCGCGCCCGTTAAAATGCCTTGTCAATTCGGATTTAAAAAACTTATGCTCCGAAATATCAATTTTAGCCGCAGTGTCAGTCGTAAGCATTGAAAATACACGCTCTTCCGGAAAAATACAAGATAAAAACCAATATCGCTCATTTTCACTGAGTTTGGAGGCATCAAGCAATCTTTTCGCCTGCCGAATCTTGTTTGAAAAGGCTGATGAGCGCGATTGCGGGAGTAAATTGAGCAAAAATTCGGCATTTTTGAGCCATTGCAAACTCGCCGAAGGATTGCGCACCTTAAAATCACCCCAATATTTGTTGTATCCCCCAAAAACTTCATCGCCGCCGTCGCCCGAAAGAGCCACCGTTACGTGTTTGCGCGCCTGCGCACACAAGGCATACACGGGAATCGCGGAGGGGTCGGCAAAAGGCTCGCCGAAAGAGGGCAAACAGCCGGCAGCCGCCTCAAAAATATCCTCGTTGGAGAGAGAAAAAACGGTGTGATTGGTGCCGAATTTTTGTGCAACAATTTGCGCGTATTTCGTTTCGTCATAAAATGGTTCATTTTTATAGCCGACCGAAAATGTGTTCAAATGTTTCGTATGTCGCGAAGCAAAAGCCGTAACAGCAGAAGAATCGACACCGCCGCTCAAAAAAGCACCGACCGGAACGTCGGACATCAAGCGAATTTTAACAGAATCTTCAAAAATTTCGAGCAGCTTTTTTTGCGCAGCCTCATAAGAAATTTCTTTATTTTCATCGCCGAATGGCAAAGTATAAAATGGCTTAATGACTTGATTTTCACCCCTTTTGATGCGCAAAAAATGACCGGGCAGGAGTTTGAAAATATTTTTGTAAATGCTGCGCGGCGCGGGAATATAATGCAGTTGGCAGTATTGAAAAAGGGCGGTAAAATCAATTTCTTTCGGAAGATTATAGGCTAAAAGTGAATTTATTTCCGAAGAAAAAACGAATTTATCCTCGTCCGAAAAATAACAAAGCGGTTTTATTCCGTAGCGGTCGCGTGCCAAAAAAAAGATGTCTTCTTGCTCATCGTATATACAAAAAGAAAAAAATCCGTTGAGTTTTTCGAGGCATTTTTCGCCGAAATGAATAAAAGTGTACAATAAAACTTCCGTGTCGGAATTTGTGCGAAATTTTACGCCCTTCTCGGAAAGTTCTTTTTTAATAGCTTGATAATTAAATATTTCACCGTTAAAAACAATGCCGTACCGCTGCGTTTCGTCCCAAAAAGGCTGTATGGCTTCGGCTGACAGGTCTATGACAGACAACCTTCTGTGCCCGATTCCGACAAAATCATTGTTGTAAAGTTTGCCGACATCGGGTCCGCGATGTTTATTTTTTTCATTCGCTCCGTGCATTCTCACCATGAAAAACTTGCCGATTTCATTGTGAGCCATAATTCCGGTAATTCCGCACATAATCGTATTTTTGGGTAGGGTCAAATTTTAATGCCGATGAGCAAAACGTCGTCGGTTTGCGCCTGTTCTTTCCGCCATTGCTGAAAACTTTGCCTGATGACCAATTTTTGCTCTGATATCGGCAAATCACGCACCGACCAAAGCAATTCGCGAAGGCGCGTTTTGGTAAATCTTCTGTTTTGTTCGCCGCCCGATTGGTCTTGAAAACCGTCAGTGGTGAGGTAAAAATTTTCACCTTTTTTAACGTGAAAAATATTTTTCCGAAAGGCTTTGTCCAATTTCGGGTGCGTATCGCCCAAGCCCGCCTTATTCGGTGCAATGACGTGAAGACCGTCGTCAGTTCTGTAATAAACAGGTGTGCCGGCGGAGGCAACTTCCACAATATTTGTGTGTTTGTGAAAAACCAAAACACTCATTTCCATTCCGTCGTTGATTTTTCCGCCTGAAACATCTCTTTGCGTAATTTCAATAATTTTTTTGTCTGTTTCTTTCAAAATCAAATCGGGGCTGAATATTTTTTTTCCGACAATAATTTCATTGAGCAAAGTAAAACCCAAAACGGTCATAAAAGCACCCGGAATACCGTGTCCGGTACAATCGCCCGAAATCAAAACGGCATGGTTTTCGTCGCCGGAAATCCAAAAAAAGTCGCCCGAAACGATGTCGCGCGGTTTGAAAATTAGAAATGCTCCCTCAAAATGATTTTCAATCAAACTCACATCGCCGAAAATAGCCCTTTGTATACGTTGCGCGTAAGTTACACTCGAAGTCATATTTTGATTATGCCGGTGAATTTTTTCGTAGGCATCATGCAGGCGCGTATGTTGTTCTTTCAACTCTTCCTCTCGCTGCAAAAGTTTGGCGTTCGTGTTAGAAAGGTGCTGATTAAAAAGCTGCAATTTTTCGGCATTTTTTCTGATTTCAAGCTCGCTTTGTTGCAGTTGTGAATTTTTTGATTCTAATTCTAATGCCTTATCATGCAATTCTTTAGTGCGCAACTCCACTTGAATTTCCAAATCTTTATTTTGCAATTCGAGCCTTTCGGTCAAATCGCGTTGTGATTGAAAAATTTTTGAAATGAGGTCAAACCAAGCCAACCATGCCTGCGGCAATTTCGCCGGGCGAAGCGTAGGTTTATTTTCATTTTCATGCCTAATGTGCAAAATTAAATTTTGTGCGGGGCGAATAAATTCCCTTTTTACAATGGCATTAGAAGAAATTAACAAAATAACTATGCTGAATGTAACAAACAAAAGTATGCCTCCGATGTTGAGAATCACCTCTTTATACAAATCATTTCGACTGACAAGACAGAGAATTTTCCACTTGGTATTCGGCAAATGTGAAATATAGAAAAAATAGCCGCTTTCCAAAATCAACTCTTTTTGCTCATACTTATCCAAGTCTTTCAAAGCAGATTTGACCTCTTCGGGCAGTGCTTCATTGATGTTTTTGATGCTTTTGTCCGTAGATTTGACGAGGTCGGGGTGCGCCATAAGTTGCCGGTGGTCGTTGACAAGAAAAACTTTTCCGTAGGGCAACTGTGAGGAAGAAATGATGCGATTCAGCGAATCAACAGTTATATCCAAAGAAACACTGCCCTTAAAATCTTTGTTTTCATACACGGGCGCGGAGCAAGTAACCATTAAGCCCTTTCCGGCTTCGTCAACATACACGGGAGTCCAAAACATCTCTTCCAAGGGATTCGCGTCGGGAAGAGCGTGTTTGTAAAATTCGTGTTCGTGCAAATTTAACGTAAATTTAAACTTTTGGCTACTCACCCAAGGGTAAATGCTGATAAAATCATTTGCGGTATAATAAACCCACGCCAAATTAGGAACGTTATTTTTGGCAGCTTTGAAAATCGGGTTCAAAGAAATTGCCATATTCATTTCTTTCACTTTGGCAGCATCGGCTTTTGAAAAGTCAAAAGTGCCTGAAATATTGGCAGTTTGTTCTTTCGGAAAAACTTTCGGAAGGCTGTCCAAATGAAAAAATTGCTCCGATTTTTCATATTTCAAATACGAAAAAAGCGGCTCAACAGATTGATTCTCAACGATATTCAAATAATCTTCCGCCTGACTTTGCATTGCCAAAACGTGTTGCGAACAGCCCGATAAAACCAATTCGAGGTTTGCGGTAGCTTGCTCAATTTGCCTGCTGATTTGGTTTTTTTCAAATTCCATGCGATTGTGAAATTGAAAAGCCGCCAAACCCAATGTGCAAAGGGACACAAATGAGTAAGTAATTCTGATGATGCTGTAATAGCCGTCGAGTAAATTTGAATTTTGCGCCATGAAACAAATATCCGTCTTTCGGCGGCAATATACCAATTTTTTGCGTTTTACAAAATTAATTTTTAGCTAATTTTCGGTAATTCAATTTTTTAGCTAAATTTTTCGACAAAACGACACAAAAAACCGCCTCAACGCACTCAATTACCGCTGTATGGAAAGGTGCATTGAGGGGAGGAAAAATGCGTTTTTTTGTTGAAAAAATAAAACCGTCAAATTTTGTCGCCAAAACGCTGTTTGACTTGCATTTTGAAAAAAAATATTAAAATCTGATGCCGAACGATACTTCACCGTCAAAAGCGGTTTTTAAGGCAAAACTGTTTTTGTAAAAATCGTAATCGTTCTGCGTGATATTTTCTGAACCTGCCTTAAAATCCAAAACAAAAGGAGGGGCGTAACCTATTCGGGCATGAAAGTTAAAAATTCTCAAAATATTAACACGAATACCGACATTCAGTGCAACTAAAAGAGCTTGTCCGCGCATGGTAGATTTTTCAAAAATATCACTCAGCGTTTTGTAAGAAATATCTTCCGAATAGTCGGAGTAATTTCCGAGTGCGCCGATAAAGAGAGACGTGCGTTCTTTGCTCAAAAAGTAGCGAAAATTTGCGCCCGCAAGAAACCCTGTTCGCTGTCCGGCAAATGAAATATTGGTGTTGGCATTTGCGCCAATTCGCAAATTTGAATATTCATATTGACCGGAAAGTCTGCCGCCGAGCAGCGGTGCAAAATTGAGGCGAAAATTAGTTTTTCCTTTGCTGCTGCGAAAAATTTGCGCCGAAACATACTCGGAAAAGCCTGTGAGCAGAAAAAAAATCAATAAAAAGCGGTGGAAATTTTTCATTTCGTTTGACATTATTGTAAAATTTTCACAATGTAGTCGAAAAACCTTTTTTTCCCAAAATAAATTTTTCCACAAAAAATTTTCAATGCGTCATTTTGTCAACAAAATGTGTGAAAAGCTATTTTTTTAAAAAAATTTTATTCTTTTCGGGTTCAATAATTCCTTGTCTTTTCACTCTTTTGGCAACTTCGGCTTGTTGACTTTCCGCCATCACTTCGGACTTTAAAGTGGTGTAATGCACCCTAAGTTCTTCCGTTTGTTGCCTTAGCTGAGTAATTTCACGAACTTTTCTGTGTGTATAATGCCTGTTCGCGATGTAGATGATACCGACTGCGACAAAAAAAATGATGAAAGGAACTACTTTAAATGAGTTATTTTCGTCAAAAAAGCGAAAAAAACTTTTTTCATTTTTTTCTTCTCGGATTTCCGAGCGAATTTCTTCCTGAGCAGATTCAGGATTGCGCATTCTGTTGGACATTTTTGCTCCTTCTTTTGAAATGCAAAGATAAAAAAAAGGGGAATATTTGCGCAATGGATTGTTGTTTTTTATTCAGGTCAAAAAAACGCTCCTAAAAAAAGTGCGTTTTTTGGGCGGAAAAGCAAAGAGACTCTTCAGCTTAACCCTTTAACTTAAATCCTTTGACCGCTAAAAAAGCAAATAAATTGCAAGCGGTTCATTTTTTTTCAAAAAATCTACAAATAACAAAGCCCTAAGACTGTTAAATCTTAGGGCTTGTCAAATAAATTTACGAAAATTACGCTTCGTCGCCTTTTAATTTAGCGAGTGCTTCGTTATCCGCAAGTGTTTCGCTTGCCGTTTCGCCTTCGGGAATTTCAACAACTTCTTCCGTTCCGTCTTCTTTTTTAACAACTTTTTTCTTGGTTGTTTCGATTTCTTTGTAAGTTGCGACGTGCGAAAGAATGATTCTTTGTTCATCTTTCGAGAACTCAACTACTTTAAAATCAAGGTTTTCGCCGATTTCTGCTTTTGAGCCGTCAGCTTTTACCAAGTGTTTATTGGTCGCAAAACCTTCAACGCCGTAGGGCAATTCGAGATTTGCACCTTTGTCATTTTTGCTGATAACGGTAGCTTTATGAACCGAACCGGGAACAAAAATAGTTTCAAACGTATCCCAAGGATTTTGTTCAACTTGTTTATGACCGAGTGCCAAACGTCTTTGTTCAACATCGAGTTCGATAACCACTACTTCGAGGGTTTCGCCGATTTTAACAAACTCGGAAGGGTGTTTGATTTTTTTCGTCCAAGAGAGGTCAGAAATATGTACCAAGCCGTCAATACCTTCTTCTAATTCGAGGAACAAACCGTAGTTTGTCAAATTGCGAACGATACCTTTATGACGTGCTCCGGCAGCATAGCGAGTTTTCAACTCAGGATTGCTCCAAGGGTCTTCGGTTAATTGTTTGATACCCAATGACATTTTGCGTTCTTCGCGGTCAATGGTCAAAACAACTGCTTCCATTTCATCACCGACTTTCAAAAAGTCTTGCGGATTGCGCAAATGTTGCGACCAAGACATTTCGGAAACGTGAATTAAGCCCTCAACACCGGGTTTAATTTCGAGGAATGCACCGTAATCAGCCACATTGACAATGCGACCTTTTACTTTTGAATTGATTTCTACGTCTTGACCGAGTGAATCCCACGGATGCGGCTGTAATTGCTTCATACCGAGAGAAATACGTTTTTTGTCATCGTCGAAATCAAGCACAACGACGTTGATTTTTTGGTCGAGTCCCAACATTTCGCTCGGGTGATTGATGCGTCCCCAAGAAATATCGGTGATGTGCAACAAGCCGTCTACGCCGCCGAGGTCGACGAAAACGCCAAAGTTGGTAATATTTTTAACAACGCCTTCAAGCACTTGACCGCGGTCGAGGTTATTCAAAATTTCTTGACGTTGTTTTTCGAGGTCTTTTTCGATGAGAACTTTATGCGAAACAACTACGTTGTCGTTTGCATAGTTAATTTTCACCACTTTAAGCTCCATTTTTTTGCCTACAAAAATATCGAAGTCGCGAATCGGTTTAACATCAATTTGCGAACCGGGCAAAAAGGCTTCTATACCGAAAATGTCGGCAATCAAACCGCCTTTAGTGCGGCGTTTGATGATACCTTCAATGATAGTGTCATCAGCGTGAGCGTTTTCGATAGATTCCCAAGCGCGAACAGCTTTTGCTTTTTTGCGAGAAAGGATAATTTGACCGTTCGGGTCTTCTTGGCTTTCTACATAAACATCAACTTCGTCGCCGACTTTCATATCAGGGAGGTCTCTGAATTCTGAAAGCGAAACTAAGCCGTCGGATTTGAATCCGATATTCACAATGGCTTCACGGTCGGAGATACCGACGATTCTGCCTTTAAGCACTTCATTTTCGGTTAATTGACGGAGGGTTTCATCGTAAAGTGCCGTCAATTTATCGCGGTCAACTTTAGAATATTCGCCGCCAAATCCTTTTCCGGTAGCAAATGAATCCCAATTTACATCTTCTGTTTGATTAATTTTCTTACTCATAAGGCGAAAAAAAAGAGTTGAAATTTGTTTGTTTGAAATAAAACAAATTTCAATAAAGTTAAAAGGTGAAACAAATTAAAAAAATCAAAGCACATCTTGCTTCGGGCTGCAAAGTTAAAAAAAGTTTTTTTATTCCAAATGATTTTTCCGTAATTTTTTTTAAAAAAAGTTGACACTGTCAAACATTTTTTTTGCGAGCTTATTTTTTGTTAAACAAAACACTGTTTTGCGGCAATTTTTTTAGTTTTGCGCCGTTTTATTTCGGCAGAGAATATTTGCAAAATAAAATCACCAAAAAATCTAAAACGAAATGTAAGGTAGTCTTTGGCTGCGAAAACGCCTGTTTACGGGTTTTATTTTCACCCAAAAACACCCAAAAGGGCGTTTTAAATTCCAATTTAGCTTTTTAGGAATCAAACGAGAACACGAAAGAAAAATACCAAAATGTTCAAAACAACTGAAATTACAGCTTATACGATTGCGAGCGACAATGTTATTCACCAACGATTGCTTTTTGCTTATGAGCAAACGGCAAAACTTGTGAGCGGAAATTTACTTGAAATCGGCTGCGGTGCGGGCAAAGGAACGGAACTTTTCGCGCCCTTATGCACGAATTATACGGCGATGGATAAAAATAAAAATTTGATACAATTCCTTTCCAAAAAATATCCGAAATTTCGCTTTATCGAAGCCAACATTCCTCCTTTTGACGGGGTCATCAACGAGTCTACCGACACAGTTGTTACGCAGCAAGTTATCGAACATATAGAGGATGATGTTTTTTTTGTCAGAGAAATTTATCGCGTATTAAAGCAGGGCGGAAAAGCCATTATCACTACGCCGAATAAAAAACTGTCCCTCACTCGCAACCCGTGGCACGTGCGCGAGTATACGGCTGATGAACTCTATAATTTGCTGAAAAAATACTTCAATAAGGTTGATTTAAAAGGAATTACGGGAAATGACAAAGTTTGGGATTATTATCAAAAAAATAAAGAATCGGTGGAAAAAATTACCCGATTTGATGTTTTTGATTTGCAAAATAAATTGCCGCGCCAAATTTTGCAATTTCCTTACGATATTTTGAACCGCATGAATCGGAAAAAATTGCAACAAAGCAACGACGGACTTGTGAGCGAGGTCAGCACTGCTGATTACTCTTTTACGGATAATTTTGAGCGTAGTTTTGACTTTTTTGCCGTTGTAGAAAAATAGCAAATCCGTAAGCGGCTCCAAAGCTATTCCGGCGGCAAGTTTTTTATTTGTTCACACAAAACTTTTTGGCAAAGCAAAAAAAAAGAAATAATTTTGTCCGTCAATTAAAAACGAACGAAATTTATGTCAAAAGTTCTCATCATCGGTGCCGGCGGTGTCGGCAGTGTGGTTGTTAAAAAATGTGCCGCCTTGCCCGAAGTTTTTTCGGAAATAATGCTTGCAAGCCGCACCCTCTCAAAAGTTGAAAAAATTGCCGAAGAAATCGGCGGCAATCGCGTCAAAACAGCGCAGGTTGATGCTGATAATGTGGAGGAGTTGGTCAGTTTGATAAATAAATTTAAACCCGCTCTTGTCATTAATGTTGCGCTCCCTTATCAAGATTTGACGATAATGGAGGCTTGTTTGGCGACAAAAACGCATTATTTAGACACGGCAAATTATGAGCCGAAAGAGGAAGCAAAATTTGAATACTCTTGGCAATGGGCATACAAAAAACGTTTTGAAGAAGCGGGAATTATGGCATTATTAGGCTGCGGATTCGACCCCGGTGTTACGGGCGTATATACCGCTTATGCCAAAAAACATTATTTTGACGAAATTCACTTCCTTGATATCGTGGATTGTAACGCGGGAGACCACGGGAAAGCCTTCGCGACAAATTTTAATCCCGAAATCAACATCAGAGAAATTACGCAACGCGGAAAATATTGGGAAAACGGGCAATGGGTTGAAACCGAACCGCTTGAAATCAATCGAATGATTAATTACCCTGCTGTCGGTCCGAAAAAATCTTACTTGCTTTTTCACGAGGAGTTAGAATCGCTCACAAAAAATTTCCCCACATTAAAAAGAGCGCGTTTTTGGATGACATTCGGCGACAGTTATATCAATCACCTTCGCGTTTTGCAAAATGTAGGGATGACGCGCATTGACCCCGTGATGTACAACGGCGTTGAAATTGTGCCTTTGCAATTTTTAAAGGCGGTTTTGCCCGAACCCGGAACACTCGGCGAAAATTACAAAGGTCAAACGTCCATCGGTTGCCACATTCGCGGCACAAAAGACGGAAAACCCGCCTATTATTTTGTGTGGAACAACTGCGACCATGCCGAATGTTATCGCGAGGTGAAAGCGCAAGCGGTCAGCTACACGACCGGTGTTCCCGCCATGATTGGCGCGAAAATGATGCTCACGGGCGAGTGGATGCGTGCAGGAGTGTATAATGTGGAAGAATTTAATCCCGACCCGTTCATGGCTGACCTCAATATTTACGGTTTGCCGTGGGGCGAAAAACACAATGAATTTATGGAATTTGTGGATTAATGTTTTTAAAAAAACTAACAGTTCGCCAAGAACTGTTAGTTTTTTTTTTGCAAAATACTGTATCGCGTGCTGTCTGCTTGCGACTTAAACGTTAAAAACCGCAAGCTGACAGCTCGCGGTTTGTTTGGGCAAAATACTTAGCCCAAAAGGCTATTTGATGAACATTCTGTAGCCCGCGTAGCCTAAGCCCGCAATGACGAGAATGCCGATAATCATCGAAACCGCTTTCACAACAAAGAATTTAACCATTCCTATCGCAAAAACAAGGGCAAGCCCCAAAACAACGAATTTTATAATCTTGTTCATGGCAATTTGAGTTTTTTATTCTGTTTTTTAACGCAATATAAAAACAAAAGGTTACAAAAAAATGAATTTTATGTGTAAATTTGAAAAAAAAATATAGAAAAATTTTCTATTTGCTTAATTTTTAGCTATTTACATTTCCATAATCAATGAAATTTATTGCCTGCCTTATTCTTCATCATCATCTTTAAAATTAGGCTGTTCAGCATTAACAAATTTTTACGCCCATTTTTTGGCAAAACTTATCCGAAAATAAATCGAACCACAGTTGCCAAAAAATAAGCAGGTGCGCCACTGTGAGGCTTATTTGCTGCATTTTTACTTTTTTTGCAAAGGGGGCGTGATGTGCTCGCATTTTTATTTTTACAATCCTCAATATCGCTACGCCGTTTCTTTAATTTTCACCTTTCCTGCGCGAAAAGCAGGGAGAATTGATGATAAAATTGTGATAAAAATAAGCAAAATTACTACCATCAAAAAGTCAAAAAAGCGCATTTCGACGGGGTAAGCACTCACAACTGCCGATTCTATTCCGAGACTGATAAAACCGAAAGTTTTTTGTAAAAAACAAATTGCATAGCCCGCCGCAATGCCCGTACCTGCCCCTGCAAAGGCAATCATTGCTCCTTCCGCTAAAAAAATCCAACGAATCATAGCCTCATTTGCCCCGATACTTTTCAAAATTGCCATGTCTTTTTGCTTTTCGACAGCGAGCATGGTGAGCGAAAAAAAGATGTTAAAAGAGGCAACAGCAAGAATAAATGCAAAGGCAATGAAAGTAAAAAGTCGCTCAATTTTGAACGCTCGTAAAATCACCAACTGCTGCTCATCGCGGTCGAGAACTTGGAATTTACCCTCAAAAACCACCTGCAAGTCCCTTTTCAGCGCGTCAGTTTCTTCCGGCACGGCAGGTTTGATTTCGAGGGAAGTCCTTTTGTCGCCGTATTCCGTGAGCAACTGCGCATAAGCTATCGGGACGATAATCGTGTTATTATCAAACTGTTGCTCAATCGAAATCACGCCGCCGGGCATTATCGCTTCACGGTTAAACGCTTTGCTTGCATCAGGATGCGTAATTTTGCTTTTTTTGGGATACCAAAGCATCATCGGTGTAAAATTGTGTTCGGAAATCGGCACGGAAAGTGTCGCCTGAACACCAAGTCCGAGCAGCGCGTAAAATATATTGCCGCTGATTAATTCCCTTTTCCCTGCGATTAATTTGTCGTCAAGCGGATATTGTTCCCAAAAATTTTCATCAACGCCCTTAAATTTCACCGCTCTCTGCGCATCATTGTAACGCAAAAGGGCATTGTCCTCAATAACGGAGGTTACTGCGGCAATTTTTTTATTTTCTGACAATATTTTTTTTGTCAAACTGTCATACAGGAATGTTTTACCTTTGAGGGGAACAATTTTCAAAGCAGGGTTGTAGGCAGTGTGCAAATTGCGGGTAAGTTGCTCTAAACCGTTAAAAACGGACAAAACTACCACAAGCGCGGTCGTTCCGAATGCTAAACCTATGACGGATATTCCCGAAAGCCAATTGACAAAATTGCTTTTATTTTTGGCAAAAAAATACCGTTTGGCAAAAAATAATGCGGTAGAAAACATAGCAAAAAATGTTTCGTGCGGCGATAACTTACGGCAAAAATAGTTAAATTTTTCACAGAACTGTAAAGGCGGCAAAAATAGCTGAAAATTTTAGTTCACAGGTTTTTCCGCAAGTTTTAATAAATCTTCAACGGAATATAAAAATTGCACATTTGAAGGAATAATGCCCGTTTCGTGATGAAAAATTTGTTTTCCTGTCAGTAAAATTTGCGCATCGGGTAATGAAGTTGACATTTTTTTGATATAATCCGCAACATCATCGCAAGCAGGTTTGGTGGTAAAAATACTGAGCAAAAAATGCGGTTTTTGAACTTGATATGCAGCCAAAACATCGTTGAGCGGCAAATTTTGACCGAGATAATAAACTTTGTGTCCGCGAGATTTGAGCACATAGTATGAAAAAAGCAAAGGGATTTCGTGCCATTCATCTGCGGGCAAATACAACATAAATTTTTTTTCAAGCGGATTTTTTTCGGGCATCTGACCGTCAATCGCAACAATAATTTTATTCCTGATTAAACCCGAAATAAAATGCTCATGGGCGGGCGAAATCGCATTTGTTGTCCATAAAATGCCGACACGATACAAAAAAGGATAAATAATTTGCGTCATGGTTTTTTCAAAGCCCATTTGAAGAATATTGGTTGAAATAATTTTTTCAAAATGTTCTTCATCGAGGTCAACCATTGCGACAACGAGGGCGTTAACTTGGTGTTGATTAAAGGAAATTTGGCTCAAAGTCGTCCGGACAAGTTGAATAAGTTCGTCGCTGTTCATTTGCGCAATTCGAGAAATTTTATGCCCGTGTTGGTTCAAAAAAGCCACATTGAGCATAAATTTAAGGTCATCGGCATCGTAATAACGAATATTATTTTCCGTTCTTTTCGGTTCGATAAGGTGATAGCGTTGCTCCCACACACGGAGCGTATGTGCTTTTACGCCCGTGAGATTTTCAATATCTTTTATTGTGTAAAACGCTTTGCTCATGCGAATCTAATTTGTTTGTTGATTTTATTACTGTAAATGCTTAAAATTCAGCTTTTTAATATTCAAATCAATCCTTTGCAAAATTACAGTTAAAAATTGTGCGGCATATTTTACTCACTTGTTTTTGCAAATTATTTGAGTATACCAAAACTACATTGCAGGTCAAAAGTTTAAAATTTTCGGTCTTTATTTTTCAAAAACACTTATTGAACACTTTTTCGGGGAAAAATAAGCGTTCACGGCGATATTTTCTTTAGCTGTTCTTCTGCAATTTTGGTAACTGTTTAGCCTGATAGTATCGCCGGCATCTTGCCGGCTAAATATAGCTTTTTGAAGTCCAAGATGATTGCTTACAGTACAATTTTTTGCCAACAGGCTAAATAATTACCAAAATTGTATAACAGTTTTTTGAGACGGAACACGCAACGACAGTACAGTAAATTTTGAAAAATTTTGCTTTCCAAAGCGGCATTTATTTTCTTTCTAAAAGTGCCATAAAAAAGCCGTCCCCTAATTTGCCGGGGTAAAGTGTTTGCTGTTTGAGCAAGGAAAATTCAGGATTTTTTGTTAAAAAATTGCCTACTTGTTCTTCATTTTCAGAAGGCAATATGCTGCACGTTGCATATACTAATTTTCCGCCTTTTTTGCATATTTTTGAATAATTTTGCAAAATTTCGGCTTGCATGGATTTTACTCTGTCAATAAAATCCTTGTCAATTTTCCATTTTGCGTCGGGATTTCTTTTCAGCACACCAAGTCCCGAACAGGGCACGTCGAGCAAAAGTCTGTCCGCCGAATCGTATAGCCTTTTAATTACTTTTTGACTTTCTATCGGGCGCGTTTCGATAATTCCCGCCCCCGCACGTCTCGCTCGCCGCTTCAATTCGTCTAATTTCCACGCTTCCGTATCAAGCGCGACAATCCGCCCTTTATTTTGCATGAGCGCGGCAAGGTGCAAAGTTTTGCCGCCCGCCCCCGCACAAGCATCTACAACGCGCATACCTTGTGCAATCTCGGCAAATTTTGCAATCTCTTGTGAATGAGCATCTTGTATTTCAAAAAAGCCCTCCGAAAAAGAATTGAGTTTAAAAACGTTAATTTTTTCTTTTAATAAAAAAACATCATCATGCAAAAATTCCGAATGAACTCCTTCTTTGAGAAACTGCTCCCTTAACGCCTCATGATTCGTTTTCAGCGAATTTACACGGATAAAAAGTTCAGCCGGTTTGTTCATTTCCTCAAAAATTTCGGCTGCTTTTTCACCTAATTCCTTTTCAACAATGGCATAAAGTTCGTCCGGCAAAGATTCGCGGTAAAGCAAGTTTTCGGACATTAAACGATGCTTTTCAAGTATTTCACTACGACGTAAGTCGGAAAATTCAGGACGATTGGGGATTTCTAAACCCTTGATAATCAACCAAATGCCGACGGCATGAAGGTAATTACGCGGTGTATTTTTGGGAAGATGTTCTTCGATTTGTCGCCAATACCGAACGATGTTATAGGTATTTTCTGCAATAAAAGCTCTGTCACGCGCGCCCCAACGCGGATTTGATTTGAGCAAACGCTCCAACACGCGGTCGGCATATAAATTTTTTTCAAAAACGGCAAAAAGTGCGTCTGCGACTGCCGTAAGGAGATTAAGATGCAGTTTCAATTTTTTTCCGCAAAGATATTATTTTTAGTCTAAAAAAGCAAGTTTTTGAAAATGAAGCCAATTTTTCACTCAAAAATTTTTTAACGCCTGTTTAATCGGCACAACGAGAGTAATTTGCAGGCAAGAAGTCGCCGTCAGAATTTTAAAGCAAAAAACCTGCTTTTGGGGCAGGTTTTTAAATTTATGAGTAAGCGTTTCACCGACAATTTCGACCGAAAAACTGCATAATTTCTTCTTTCAAAAAAAAGTAAGAGCTTGATTTACAAGGCTTTACAATTCAGCAAAACAGTTACAATTTATCATTTTTTTGTAAGTAAAAGGGCAATTAAATACAAGCAAAAGCATTTTCAAAATCTTCTTTAATGTCCTCAATATGCTCGATTCCGACCGAAACGCGCAACATTCCCGGACTTACACCCGCAGTAATCTGCTCCGCATCGCTCAACTGTTGGTGCGTCGTGGAGGCAGGGTGAATAATGAGCGTTTTTGCATCACCGACGTTCGCCAAATGGCTGACAAGTTGAAGAGCATTAACAAATTTTTCAGCTTCTGCGCGTCCGCCTTTGACTTCAAAACTCAATACACCGCCGAAACCATTTTTTAAATACTTTTTTGCCAAAAAATGATAATCGCTGCTTTCCAAGCCGGGGTAATTAACTGAGGCAATTTTATCGTGTTTTTGCAGCCATTGAGCAAGTTCGAGCGCATTATCCGCATGCCGTTGTACGCGAAGCGAAAGCGTTTCCAAGCCTTGCAAAAGCAAAAAAGAGTTAAAAGGACTGATGCACGCCCCCCAATCTCGCAAGCCTTCAACACGTGCGCGGATAATGAACGCGATATTCGGCAAGCCGAGCGGATTTCCCGCGCCGAAAACGTCCCAAAATTTCAAGCCGTGATAACCTTCCGAAGGTTCGGTGAATTGCGGAAATTTGCCGTTTGCCCAATTAAAATTGCCGCCGTCCGTTATCACGCCGCCGATACTCGTGCCGTGTCCGCCAATCCATTTGGTTGCCGAAGCGGTTACAATCGCCGCGCCGTATTCAATCGGTTTTGCCAAAAAACCCGCCGCACCGAAAGTATTATCCACTACCAAAGGCAAAGAATATTTTTCGGCTAATTTTGCAAATGCCTCAAAATCAGGGACATTAAAGCGCGGATTGCCGATGGTTTCCAAATAAATTGCTTTTGTTTTTTCGTCAATAAAAGGCTCAAAATCAGCCGGTTTGTCGCCTTTAACAAGCCTTGCATCAATGCCGATGCGCTTAAATTGCACTTTGAATTGATTGTAAGTACCGCCGTAAAGATATGATGAGGAAACAAAATTGTCGCCCGCCTGCAAAATATTGCTCAAAGCCAAAAATTGCGCCGCCTGCCCCGAGGCGGTTGCAAGTGCGGCAACACCGCCTTCGAGTGCGGCAATTCTTTTTTCAAAAACATCAGTCGTCGGATTCATCAGGCGCGTATAAATGTTGCCGAATTCTTGCAAAGCAAACAATTTCGCGCCGTGTTCGGCACTCTGAAAATTAAATGAAGTAGTCTGATAAATCGGCACCGCGCGCGAGCCTGTCGCGGGGTCGGGAGTTTGTCCTGCGTGTAATTGCAGTGTTTCAAAACGATGTTTGCTCATAAAAAAAATAAAATTTAGGTAAATGAAAGAAAAATTAACAAAAACCTTCAAGTTTCGCAGAAGAGAGCATACTCAAACGGTATGCTGCTAAACTTTTGAAAAAAGTGGTTTCTGAGAAAAAAAATTACAAGGAAAAAAGTTGACAGCAACAACAACATGAACTTTTGAGAAAAGTCAATGGTGTGTAAATAGTCTTTGTTGTGCTGAAAAACGAGCCGATTGGCTTAAAGAAATGAAAAAAAGTTGTCTTCATCATGTTTTTTCGGTTTATATTTCCTAAAACAATTAGGCGGGAATTGGCACCTTGCTTTTCGCAGGTTGTCAGCGTGTCATCGAGCCTCGTCTCTCAACGCTTCTTTATAATCCTTTCCGACTCTCGGTTCGGTAAGACAATGCAAAGGTAGGGGCATTTTTTTGGTTTGCAAATTTTTTTGAAAAAAAATTTTACAAACGAATGAAATAAAAAAAATTAATATATATTGCAAAAAAAATTAAGAAGATGAAAATAGCTGTACTTCTTTCCGGCTGCGGCGTTTATGACGGTTCGGAAATTCATGAAGCGGTACTGAGCCTGCTCGCATTGAATCGACTCGGCGCGGAAACAATTTGTATCGCCCCTGACATCGAACAACATCACGTCATCAATCATTTGAACGGCAGCGAAACAGGCGAAAAACGAAATGTTTTGACAGAATCCGCAAGAATTGCGCGCGGCAATATTCGCAAATTGTCCGATATTGCTGTCAATGATTTTGACGGTTTGGCTATACCGGGCGGCTTCGGAGTAGCAAAAACATTCACCCAATGGGCTTTTTCGGGCAATGAGGGTAACATTATGCCCGAAATCAAAGATTTGATTGTCGCCTGCATCAAAAATAATAAACCTATTGCCTCCCTTTGCATTTCACCCGTTGTCTTGGCAAAAGCCGTTGAGGGCAGCGATATTAAGCTCAAATTGACGGTCGGCAATCTCGAATTTGCATCGCCCTACGACATCAATGCCATCAGCGCGGGCATCAGCAAAACAGGCTCGATTCCGAATATGTGCGGCAATACGGATTTACTTTTTGATGATTTGAACAATATCGTCAGCTCGCCCTGCTATATGATGGAGGCAAGTATTTCGGAAGTATTTGAAGGAATCGAAAAAACCATGTCGAAACTTGTCGAAATGGTTATGCTTTTGAAAGAATCTTAAATTTTTTTTCAAATAAAAATTTGCCCCGACAGAATTTTTATAAATTCTGCGGAGCAAAAGCAATTAATGCTTATTCAATAGCTCTCAAAACGGCACCTGTTTTGTCAATGACTTGCCATTTTCCGTTTTTGTCCTCAACAAACGCCAATCCGTTGTTGAAATTTCTGCCGTCCAAAAACTGCGTCGAAATGATTTCTTTGCCTTTTTCGTCAACATAACCGAACAAATCGCCTTTTTTTACCAAAGCAACGCCTTCACTGAAACCGCCTACAAAATCATACTCAGCATTAACGACTTCTTTGCCCGACGCGCTGACGGCACCGTATTTATCTTTGAAACGAAAAGTTGCATAACCATTTTGAAAATTGTAAATATCATCAAATTTCGGCGCAATGACTTCTTTACCCTTCAAATCAATGACTCCGTATTTGTTGCC
Organism: Bacteroidota bacterium; assembly: GCA_052033485.1. Classification (GTDB taxonomy): domain Bacteria; phylum Bacteroidota; class Bacteroidia; order Cytophagales; family Bernardetiaceae; genus JBPOJO01. Next base: position 21,469 of record JBPOJO010000179.1, read on the forward strand.
TACGGCGACTTTAATCACTTTTTCATCGGCATACAAGCGAGCAAAATCATATTTAAAAGGAATCACCACTTTATTTTTTGCGTCTGCAAAGCCGTATTTTTCATTTTTAATGACCGAAAAATAAATTCCGCCGTATTTGTAAACATTTTCATATTCGGCAGGGATAACCATTTTTCCTGTTTTGTCAATAAATCCGAATTTTTTTCCTTGACGCACAATCGCAAAACCCATGTTGAACTCAAAAGCATCGTCAAAAGTAGCGGGAATGACCACTTTTCCGCTTTGATTGTAATATCCGTACTTGTCTTTTTCTTTGAAAGCCGCCAAACCTTCGGTATAATCATAGACCGTTTCATACTGAATCGGGACGATAATTTTGCCCTCCGTGTTGATAAAACCCCATTTTCCGTCTTTTTTAACCGCCACCAATTTATCTTCATCAAACGGAGAAAGAATGTCGTCGTATTGATGCTCAATGACGGTTTTCCCTTCTGTGTTAACAAATCCGAATTTGTTTTTTAAGGCGCAGGCAGCGAGTCCGTCCGAAAAAGCGAAAGCAGTGTCGTATTGCATTGCCGTTATTTCGGCTCCTTTTTTATTGATATAACCGTATTTTCCGTCCTTTTTGACGACAGAAAAACCGTTTTTGAAGTGCATAACTTCCTCATAATTAGCGGGAACAGCGATTTTACCTTCCGTATTGATAAAACCGTGTTTGCCGTTTTCATCAAAAATCGTCAACCCCTCTTCGTAATGATAATAACTCTGTGCGGAAAGTGACGAAATAAACAAAAATGTTGAAAAAAACAAGCCTGAAAAATGAGCAATTTTCATATTGAAAAAAAATTAGAGTTTCAAAACCGAAACAGAAAACGTGCCGCAAAGATGTATGTTTTTTTTCTTTTTTGCACATTTTTTAAAATAAACAAAAACTGTTCCGGTTCGAGTCTCAATTTTAAGACATCAACTTAGCGGTTTCTCCAAGCCCTTCACGGTACACCTCAAAATTTTCGTCAATACAATTAATCACCGTAGAAGGCACATTTCCGCAGATTCCGCCGTCAATAATGACATCTACAAAATTTTTGTAATCGTCATAAATATCTATCGGGTCGGTATAATATTCGACAAGGTCGTCAAAATGCCGCACGGAAGTTGTGATAATCGGGTTTCCGAGTCTTTTAACTAACTCAATCGGAATTTTGTGGTCGGGAACACGAATACCGACTTGTTTCTTTTTCGCGCCTAAAATTTTCGGAACGCTTGTAGTTGACTCCAAAATAAAAGTATAAGGACCGGGCAGTGCTTTTCGCATCAACTTAAAAATCGGCGTTGTTACATCTTTTGCGTATTTACTTAAATTGCTCAAATCGGAGCAAATAAAAGAAAGATGCAAGCGTTTGGGGTCGACTTTTTTGAGATGACATATTTTTTCGACTGCGGATTGATTCATTAAATCACAGCCAATCCCATAGACCGTATCCGTCGGATAAATCACTATTCCCCCTTTTTTCAAAATGTCAACCACTTGATTCAGACGGTTTTCCTGCGGGTTGAGCGGGTGTATACTGATTAATTCTGCTGCCATATTTTTATATTTTTATGCAATGTAGTATTTTTCTTAAAAAAAATAGAAAATTCCGAAAATTTTTTTTTAAATTCGCACAAGCAACCGGCAATTTAATTTGCATTTCTTTAACAGGCAAAATAAAACATGAAAAAACTGACGAGCAAAGCTCATTTAAAGCGAAACCCGGCGTTTATAGCTCATGTATTGCGGCTGAAAGCCTTAATTTTAATTATAATTTTGTGTTTTTCGGCTAATGTTTTTTCACAAAAACCAATTCTTGACAGCCTTTTTCGCTTAAAACAAGCTGCCGAACAAAATAAAATTGCACAAAATGATACGACTTACCTCAAAATTTTATCGCAAATTGCTTTTAAATACTATACCGTCGCGCCGGACAGCACAATTATTTTTGCCGATTTTATTTTAGAAAAGGCAAAAACAATTAATCATAAAAAATTCATTATCAGTGCTTTGCGTTACAAAGGCATCGCACAAAGAGTGAAAGGAAATTATCCTGAAGCTTTAAAATATTTATTTTTATCCCTGCAAGTGGCGGAAAACAGCAAGGATTCAAAAGCCGTTGCAGACCTCTGTAACAGTATTTCAAATGTGCTTGCGGAACAAAACAAAATCAGCGAAGCAAATCTTTATTTGCGTAAAAGCCTTAAATTAAGCTTGATAAAAAATGATTTGCAGAGCATTGCCGTTATTTATGCCAACATAGCTGATAATTTTTTGACAGCAGAAGAATATGACAGTGCGCAATTTTACCTATTAAAATCTATCGAAACACAAAAAAACGGCATTAATCCCAAACGTGATGCTCTCAGAAGCCTTTCGCTTGCGAAAGTGTATATCGTGCGTAAAGAGCGCGACAGTGCTGAGTTTTTACTCAAAAATGCCGTCTTAAATTTGAGAAAAATGGGTGAAAAGCGGCATCTCGCAGAAGCATTAATTTTATATGCAAAATTACAAACCGCTGATAATCAACACCATAAATCAGTTGTTTTTCTTTCGGAAGCCGAAAAAATCGCAGGAGAAATTCAACTTAAACAACAACTTCGCGAGGCGCACAAACTTGCTTATGAAAATCATAAAGCACTGCAAAATTTTCCGCAGGCTTTGCGGCATCACGAACTCTTTAAACATTTTTCGGACAGCCTTTTAAATGTAGACACAGAGAGAAAAACCGCAAGAATTGAAGCTGATTTTTATTATTCTAAAAGAGAAGACAGTTTAAAAAGCATAACTTTACTTAAAAATTTTGAAAATGAACAAAAATTAGCACGCGAAAAAAATATTAAATTGACCGTCATCATTGCATTTTTTGTGCTTGCTTTTTTTACATATTTAATTTTTGTTAAAGCGAAAAAAGAAAAAAAATTAAATAATTTGCTTACACAAAAAAATAATGAAATCCTTTCACAAAAAGATGAAATTGAAAAACAAAGCCAAGAATTACAGAAAACGTATGAAAAACTGCTGAAACTTGAAAAATTCAGGGATTCCATGCGCGGAATGTTGGTGCATGACCTTAAAAACCCGCTCAATAATATTTATCAACTCGCTAAAAATTTCGCAGAAAGCAAGGAAAAGAAAGGAATTTTAACATCTGCTTCACAAATGTTGATTTTATTGTCAAATATTTTAGATTTGCAAAAATATGAAGAAACAGGTTTAAAACTGAGCAAAGAAGAGATTCGTTTGAAAGAATTTACAGAGAATACGCTTCAATTTATTCGGATTTTTTCCGACGAAAAGCGTATTTCTGTGCAAAATTATATTCCCGAAAATGTCATATTGTACGCGGAGGGCAATATTTTACACCGTATTTTAGAAAATTTGCTCACAAATGCCGTAAAATTTACGCCCGCAAGAGGCATCGTAGAAATTTTTTGCGAAAAAATTGATGAAAATTTATTTAAAATTTCAATAAGTGACAGCGGAAAGGGCATTCCCGAAGAGAAACTTTCCCAAATTTTCCTCCCTTTCGAACAAGCTGAAAAAGCCGATTTAGGCAAAAATAAATCTACGGGTTTAGGCTTAACTTTTTGTAAAATAGCCGTAGAAGCGCACGGAGGCGAAATCGGCGTTCGTTCGGAAGTCGGAAAAGGAGCTGTTTTTTTCTTCACGATGCCGGGAAGTGAAAAGGGAAATGAAACAATAAAGGCTATATCAAAAGTGCCGTTGAGCGAACATTATCTTAATAATTCCAAAAAAGAATTTAATTTTTCGGAGCCTGAAATACTCGAAAAAAACAGAATAGCCGACGAACTGAAAGCTTTTCAGCTATACGAAACTGCCGGAATTTTTAAGATTATCAGCGAAAATAAAAAAATTCCGGAGCTTTCGGGTAATCTCTGCTTTTGGCTCGACGAAATTTTATTTGCCGTCGAAAATTTTGATGAAGAATATTTTAGACAACTTCTTGAAATATAACACTTTGCGTTCGTAAAAATTCCGATTTTTCACGCTTCGGAATTCGGTTAATTGCTTAGGAAATTTGTACGTTTATGCCCGAATTAAGGATTTTTGTCAAAACTTACTGCACCGACCATGCACCGTCCGCCGTAATTGCCGCGCCGGAAATCATATCTGCACTTTCTTCCGTGAGCATCAAACACAGTTTCCCGATGAGTTCGGGTTGCACGAATTTTTTAACCGCCTGCTTTTTCAGCAAAACTTTTTCGGCAACTTCTTCCTCCGAAATTTGATGCGCCTGAGCCTGTTCTTTGATTTGTTTTTCGACAAGCGGCGTGCGCACATAGCCCGGACAAATTGCGTTGCAGGTGATTCCGAAAGGCGCGCCTTCCAATGCCGTTACTTTTGTCAGACCGTTTAAACCGTGTTTTGCCGCGACATAAGCACTTTTAAACTCGGATGCGCGCAAGCCGTGAGCAGAAGAAATATTGATAATTCTGCCGAAACCCTCTTTTTTCATATAGTTCCAAACTCGTTTGGTGAGCTGAAAAGCGGCAGTGAGATTGACGCTGAGAATGAGATTCCACTTGTCAATCGGAAAATTTTCAATCGGCGAAACATATTGAATGCCGGCATTATTTATCAAAACGTCAACGCCGCCGAAAGTTACAAAACAATGCTCAACGAGAAGGTTAATTTCCTGCTCTTCGGCAAGATTTGCACGAAAAAAAGAGGTTTCGACGGCAAATTTATTTTTCAAGTTTGCCGCAGTTTCGGCACCGTTTTCCTCCAAGCCGGTCAAAAATATATTAAAACCGCCTTTTTGGGCAAAAGATTCTGCGACAGCAAGTCCGATTCCGCTCGTGCCGCCCGTGATAAGAACTGTTAATTTTTTCATCATTTTGATTGTGTTTTTTTCTTTATTGAAGCTCACGCCGTAGGCTGAGAAAATATCATTTTGCCGTTAATCGCATCAAAAAAGTCGTTTGCAGAATTTTTTGCGAGATTGGCAGTTTTTAAAAAAATGCCGTGAAAATGCTGCTTAACTTTGTCTTAACAAAACGAAAATCTTATGAAAAGCCAAATTAAATCATTGGAAAAAAGCAATTTATATTTGCTTTTAGCTCAAATTACGACCATTGTCATACTTTTTTCCCTTGTCGGAAGTATGTTTTAAGATTTGTCGCCCGAAAGAAAACGGCGCAAGGCGGAAGGCGGAGCAGGTTCGTTGCGAATTTTCTCCTGCAACTTTAATATGCCCGCAATCAACGCCTCCGGACGCGGCGGACAGCCTTGCACATACACATCTACGGGGATAATCCGGTCAACACCCTTGACGACGTGATAGCCGTGTTCCCAATACGGACCGCCGCAATTCGCACAACTGCCCATGGAAATCACATATCTCGGCTCCGACATTTGCTCATAAAGCAGCTTAATTCGGTCTGCCATTTTGAAAGTTACCGTTCCCGAAACTATCATAACATCAGCCTGACGCGGCGAATTTCTAATCATTACGCCGAATCTGTCGAGGTCATAAGCGGAGGAATAAGTCGTCATCATTTCAATTGCGCAACAAGCCAAGCCAAAACTAAGCGGCCACAAAGAGGACAAGCGCGACCAATTCAAGAGGTCGTCTAAGCTTGTTACGATAATTCTGCCTTCTCCCGTTTTCATATTTTTTTTATTTCAGTGCAATTTTACCGACGGTTCCTGTTCTTTGTGTCTGCACAAATGAGCTTTGATGCGGTAGTTTTTTGTCGAATGTGATGACACAAACGACGGCAAACAGATTGCAAACAAGTTTTTCAGTGCCCCCTGCCTATTTCGCAAAATACTTAACGGAACTAAAATTTGTTGTACATTTCGGAAAAATTATTGCCTAAACCGCCTGCGCAAAGGTAAAGTTTTTGATAAAAAAACAAGGAATTTTGAGAAAAAAAAAGTTTTTTACCAAAAAAATTGGAAAAGCGAATTTTTTTGCCTTTTTTAGCGGTATAATAAAGCAGCATTAAACATCAACATCATGAAAATCGGTGTAATATTCGGCGGCATGTCCCGTGAAAGAGAAATTTCATTTTCGGGCGCGAAAACAGTGATAAAATGTTTGGATAAAAGGCTTTACGAAGTCTATCCGATATTTTTGGACAGTTTCGGCAACTTCATCATGCTTGATGAGGAGCATTTGAAAAAGCCCGATATTCGGTCATTTTATCCGCCAAGTTATTGGTCAGAAGAAAAATATAAGGATTTTTCACTTTACGCAGAATCTACCTCCGTGGCAAAAAATTCACACGAAATGCTCGAAGGTGTAGGCAAACTTATTGAGCCTATACATTTGTCGGAGTACGTGGATTTCGCCTTTTTGTTGGTTCACGGTCCTTACGGTGAAGACGGGACTCTGCAAGGTTTTCTCGAATTTATGAATATACCGTATTCCGGCAGCAATGTTTATGCTTCTGCCATGTGCGTTAATAAAATTTTGCAGAAAAAGATTTTAGCGAAGCATTGTCATTTGAAACCTTATGAAACTTTTTCAAAAGATGAATGGTTTTCGTGCAATCAAGAGGAGCTTTTTGAAAAATTGAAGCAGCGATTAGGGCTTCCGATAGTTTTCAAAGCACCTAATCAAGGTTCATCTATCGGAATAAACATTCTCAAAGAAGACAATTTCGAACTTTTCAGAGAGGCTGTTCATCATTCGTTTTTTATCAAAGAAATTCAAGCCTCTGATTGGAAAAAACGCTCTGATAAAGACAAAATAAAGTTTTTACAAGAATTCTGCGAGTTAGAGAATCCGGTTACGGTGCCGGCGATTTGCTTTGAAGAAATGCACTTTGAATACTATTTTGAAGGCGAGCAACTTCAATATAATCCGTGGTATTTAAGTGTCAGGTTCAACAACCATTTTACGTATAAGAAAACGCCGCTTTATGTTTCTTCTTTCGACAGCGAAGAATTTATTTTGGCGGAAAGTTTTATTGAGGGGCAAGAATTTTCTTGTACGGTTGTGCGGCTGCCGAGCGGCAAATTAGCGACTTTCCCTGCGACGGAAATTATTTCGCCCGCTGCCAATTACGATTTTAAGGCAAAATATACGGCAGGCGGCAGTAAAAAAGTAATACCTGCGAATGTTTCGGACGAGTTGAACGATAAAATTTCTGAAACGGTGAAAGCCATTTTTGAAGACTTGGGCTGCAATG
>JBPOJO010000344.1:0-8576 GCA_052033485.1 Bacteroidota bacterium
GCACTGAAAAGTTGTGAATTGAGCCTAAAAATGATTGACTTCAAAAAACTACCTTTCAGTGCGTTTTCCGACGGAGCAAGTTTTACGAAAGGCGCACTTTTGAGGCAAATCCGTCAATTAAATCCGACGATAATCCGAGCACATGCAACATGGAAAAAACACCCGTTTTGCCTTGAATCCATTCGGCTGCCGTAATCGCGCCGAGCGCGAATCCTTTTCGATTAAAAGCCTCATGTTCAATCGTAATGCGGTCAATATCAGAACGGTACTCAATCGAATGTTCTCCGATGACCTCCCCTTTTCGCTCCGCAAATATTTTCAAACTGCCGTCAGTATTGTATTTTCGGGCAATTTCCCAATATTTTTTTCGCGTCATATTTTGCGTGATGCCGTTTGCAAGCGTTATCGCAGTGCCGCTCGGAAGGTCTGCTTTTTGAACGTGATGCGTTTCTTTTATCGTAACATCATATTGCGGATAATTGTCCATCACCTTTGCCAAAAGCGCGTTAAGCATATACACCACATTGACTCCGATGCTGAAATTGGACGCATAAAGAAACGACGCATTTGTTTTGCGACAAAGTGCTTCAATTTCGGGCTTATCTTGCAGCCAACCCGTCGTGCCGCAAATGACAGGAATCGCCTTTTCAAAACAGGCGCGAATGTTATTCGGTGCCGCTTCGGGCGTGGAAAATTCGACCGCAACATCTGTATTTTGGGCATTAAAGCCGGCAAGTTCGTCAGGGTTGAGCGCGGAAATTTTTCCGATTATTTCATGACCGCGTTCGAGGGCAATTTCTTCGATACTTTTGCCCATTTTTCCGTATCCTATGAGCAGAATTTTCATAATTTTAAGGGGTCAATGATGACAAAATTCTACGTTGTTTGTGCTGTTTGCGATTAACAAGCGGGTATTCAAGGTGAAAACCGACGGAGGCTAAACCGCTACGTCCGAAAGTCGGTTTGAGGCGCAAACCGATGTCATCTTTTACGCTGAATTCGTTCAAATGTGATGTTGTTGCCGCTTCTGCAATATTCAAACCATGCCAAAGAAGCGTGAGAATGAGGTAAAAATCGCGGTCGCGCCTGAATTGGTCGCGCTGACGGAGCAAACTTTCGTCGGAAAAACCGTCGTAAAGCACATCGGAAGTTGTACTCGAATTTTGGTCTTTTCGACTGATGTAAGCCTGACGAAACAATCGGTATTGGTCATGGTTACTCATGACCAAATAGCCCAAAACGGCATAACCGGTGTAGATAATCGGCAATTTTATTTGCCAATAAGAACGGTTGTAAATTTGTCCCGCGCCCGGCAATGCGGCGGAAAGCAAGCTCGCGTAAGCCGCTTTGGAAATTTTTTGCGGGGTATATGTGCTTTTTTTGGGCAAACTGTCAGTGGTTTTCAGGCTGTCCGTTTGGGAAAAAACCGAAAAGGAAAGGCTGAAAAGGAGCAGAAAAACAGACAAAAAAAACTTTAATCGTAATTTCGGGGCATTCATAAGCGAAAAATATTTCCTTATGTCGTTTGCAACGGCAAAAGACGGGCGCAAATTACATCAAAATATTTCACTTTTTACGAATCAAAAATACTAATATGTTTTAAAAACGAAAAAAAGGTGTGTTGACGGATAAATTTTATTCCTTTGGGGCTGATGCCGGTCTTTTTTGACAGAAATTGTCGCATCTGTCATTCAATATTTGCATCGAAATCCCCCAATCGCAAAGCATTATACTGCAAATGCTTAGCTTGTGCCGGAAAAATTTTGCGCAAGCGGCTTAACTGCATTTTTGTTTTAAGGGTTTTCAAAATTCATAATTCAAAAAATTGTGCATACCTTTGCACAAGGCTAAACTGTTCAATTTTTTATGAAAAAAAACCTCTTTTCTGTTGTGTTGGCTTTTTTTGCGACATATTTTTCAATTTATGCGCAATCCGATAACAGCTACCGATATTTTCTTGATTTAAGCAAAGTTCAAAATGACCGCATAGAAATTACCCTCACACCTCCTAAAATTGACGAAAATGAGGTTAAATTTTTGATGCCCAAAATGGTGCCCGGCACCTACAAAGTATATGATTTCGGCAGATTTGTCGTCGAATTTAAAGCGTTTGATGCGGCAGGAAACGAATTGCCCGTCAAACACGAAAACATTAACGAATGGCTCATCGAAAAAGCTAACACGCTGAGCAAAATCACATATAAGGTAGACGACTCTTTCGACGACGATGCCGAGAATATTGTTTTTGAACCCGCAGGCACAAACATTGAAGAAGATAAAAATTTCGTCCTCAATACACACGGTTTTTTCGGTTATTTTGAAGGAAAAACCATGTTGCCTTTTGAAACAAGCATTAAAAAACCTAAAAATCTTTTCGGCGCAACTTCCCTCAAAGCCAAAGAACGCACGGAAGAAAAAGATGTTTTTATTGCCGAAAACTACCACGATTTGGCGGACGCGCCCATGATGTACAACGAACCCGATACCGTTGTGCTCAATGTCGGCGGCGCGGAAGTGCTGATTTCAGTCTTTTCGCCCTCAAAAGTCGTCAAAGCAAAAGAAATTGAGAGCAAAATCAAAACCATCTTGGAAGCGCAAAAAAACTATCTCGGCGGCACGCTCCCCGTCGACCGTTATGCTTTTATCATTTGCCTTTTTCGCAATTACAGCCGCTCGGGTTCTTACGGTGCGCTCGAACATTCCTACTCCTCATTCTATTACCTTCCCGAAATGAACAGCGAAGACTTGGCGCAAACGATTGTGGACGTTGCCGCGCATGAGTTTTTTCACATCGTTACACCGCTCAACATTCACTCGGAAGAAATTCACTATTTTGACTTCAATAAACCCGTGATGTCCAAGCATTTATGGCTTTATGAAGGCGCAACGGAATATTTTGCCAACCACGTCCAATTGCACCAAAATTTGTATGACGTTCCGACTTTTTTTGATAAAATGTCCGAAAAAATTATCAATTCAACAAGGCAATACAAGGACGATTTGCCCTTTACGGACATGAGCAAATTTGTTTTGGATAAATACGAATCGCAATACGGAAATGTCTATGAAAAAGGTGCTCTGATTGGTCTTTGCCTTGATGCAAAACTCCGAACGCTTTCCGACGGAAAACTCGGTTTGATGGATTTAATGTTGCAACTTTCCAAAAAATACGGCAAAAAAGTACCCTTCAAAGACGAAGAACTTTTTGATGTCATAACGCAAATGACCTATCCCGAAATTCGTACTTTTTTCCGAAAACACGTCGAAGGAGGTGAAGCTTTGCCCTATTCCGAAATTTTTGCACCGCTCGGCGTTCGTTATGACGAGCAAACTGCCGTCGAAGAATTTACCCTCCAAAATTTGCACATTGTTACGGACGAAAGCCGCATGTTGGCAAAGGTGAATATTCTTCTCAACGATGATGCAGCAAATAAAAAAACCGGTTGGAAAGCAGGCGATTTAATTTTGCAAATTAACGGGCAAGATGCCGCTTTAGCGAAATTAGAAGCCTTAGTCGGGCAACTTAATAAATTACCCGAAGGGCAAAAAATTACTTATCTTGTCGAAAGAACCGTCAAAGGAAAAACCAAAAAGGTCAAATTGAAGGGAAAAGTGCAAAAAACGAAAACTGAAAAACAATTTGCTTTTACTCCGCTCGAAAACCCAACTCCCGAACAGTTAAAACTTTTTAAAGCGTGGGCTTACGGTAAATAAATAAAAGGGCGAAAAGGCGAAAATTTCTTTTTTTTGCCTTTTCGTCGTTTTTTTTTCAAAAAAATTCTTTTTTTTCTCATTCCTGTTTAACTTTCCGAAAAATTCTGCTATGCAAAATATTCTCGTCGCGACGGACTTTTCCGAAAACAGCAACCGCACTTTGCGCTATGCTTTGGAATTGTCGGCGAAAAATAATTTTAATGTATTTCTCTTTCACGACCCGAAAGTTACGCTCTCGTCTCGCACGCCGGCGAACTTGATGACGGAGCTGCTCGAAGGCTATCAGGCGGAGTATGCGCAAAAAATGAGAGAGCAAGTGAAAGAAATCTCCGCTAAAATCGGCTTAAAATCGCCCGGCGGCATCACTTACATTGTCGCGCTCGAACAAGGCTCAACTTTTCAAAAAATCAATGCTGCCGTTTCCAAGCATAAAATTGATTTGATTTTTACCGGCACTCGCGGCAACGGCGGAATCAAACGGTTTTTCTTGGGAAGCACCTCGCTTGAATTGATGCAATCTGCCAATTGTCCCGTTTTTGCCGTTCCCGAAAAAGGTGAATACGTTAAAATTGAGGAAATTGTCTTGGCAACCGAGTTGAACGATATTGATGAGCACGTTTTAAAAGTGATTAATTTTGCCAAATTTTTTGAGGCTGAATTGTTCATTTTGCACATTACAGATGCCGATGCCTCGCAAATCAACACCGAAGCCGTCGCGGACGATTTCAAAAAACGCACGGGCTACGATAAAATATCTCTTCGCATTGCGCGCTCCGCAAACACTGCCGAAAAAGAAATTCTTGAATATTTGCACCGCGAAAAAATCATTGATTTGCTCGTCATGTTTCCGCACAGACGCGGTTTTACCGACAGAATTTTCGGCGTAGGACACACGGGAAACATCATTTCAGAAATTGACATTCCTTTGCTCGCTTTTCCTTCGGGCGAAATACCGAGTTGATGACTTGCCGACGGTTGAAAACTTGTCGGCAAATTTTTTCGGACAGTGTGCCGCAATAAACTTGGCTGCAAACGAAACGAATCAATTGCCGGCAAGTTGTTTAGCGTCATTGTCGGCTTAACAGATATTTTTTATTTTTCAAAACTTTGCCCTACCTTTGCGCAAAATTGAACAAATTTTATTTGCGCAAGGGCGGATTTTCCGCATCGGCAAACTAAATGCAAATGACATGAATGCAGAAGCGGAAAAAAAGTATATCCCCGAACATATTGCCGTCATCATGGACGGAAACGGAAGATGGGCGAAAAAAAAGGGCTTTGAAAGAATTTTCGGGCATAAAAACGCCATTAAAGCCGTCAGAGAAGCGATTGAGGGATGTGCCGAACGAGGGGTAAAGTTTTTAACTTTGTACGCTTTTTCAACCGAAAATTGGAACAGACCGCAAGCAGAAGTGAACGCACTTATGCAGTTGTTAATCAACAGTTTAAAAAAAGAAACACCGAGCCTCAACAAAAATAATATCAAACTTGCCGTCATCGGAAACACTGATGATTTGCCCGACAGTTGTCAAAGAGAATTGTCGGAAGCGATGGAACTCACGGCAAAAAACACCGGTTTGACCGTCATTTTGGCATTGAGCTACAGCGGACGTTGGGAAATTATCGAAGCCGTGAAAGCTTTGGCAAAAGATGTTAAAAATAAAAATTTGATGCCCGATGATATAACAGATGCCGTTTTTGCACGTTATTTGGCTGCATTCCCTGACCCCGATATGATTATTCGGACGAGCGGAGAGATGCGAATCAGCAATTTTTTCTTGTGGCAAGCTGCCTATACCGAGTTGGTTTTTTTGCCCGTTTTGTGGCCGGATTTTCGAAAACAACACTTAGACGAAGCGATTGAAATTTTTCAAAACAGAGAAAGAAGATACGGTAAAACCGGCGAACAACTGAAAAGTTGAACTTTCGGGGGCGTATTTTTTGTATAAAATTATTTTTTATAAAAAAACATCAGCATTTCTAAATTTTGGGCTTATTTTTGCAAGATTTGACATGATTTGACTGTTTGATTACTAAGTTTTCAAAGACGATATTTTTGCTTATGAGTCGCTTTGTACTTTTTCTTATTTTGTTTGCCGCACTTGCTTTGTCGGGACACTTTGCGCAGGCGCAAAAGTGGGTCAATGACCCATACAAAAAGCCTGACTTGTGGGCTAAACTCAAAAAAAACCCGCATGATTCCCTTGCGTGGGTGGAGTATGTCGGGCAACCTTGGGCGAAATTGTCCTCAAAACAACAGCAAACCGTCAAACTTTGGATGCAATCTCTTTGGCTCGCAAACATTAACGCGAAACCGCCGAAAGAAGTCAGCATTTTGAAGCCCGCAGCCGAACAGCCGAAAGAAACCAAAATCAATACCGACGAATACAAAGATATTTTGAAACAGCCTGCCGTCATGTCGTTTATGCGCGACTTGGAAGAAACAATGCTTGCAGAATCGGCTGAAATGGAAGAACTAAAAACGAACGTTTTTGAAAATTTCTTTATTATTGAGGATTATTACGCGGAAGCCTTTACCGAATTCGGTGAAACTTATGTCAGTTACAACAAAAAATATCCGAAAGGCGGTTACAGCGAATCGCAATGGATTGCAGACCAAGATAAAAGGCTTAAAGAACTCAAAAAGAATAAGTTGGAAGAGTTAAAATTGCTCTTTTTAGAAAGCCAAAAAAAAGCAAAATAGCGGAAAAATAAATTTAAACCTCAAAAGCAAACAAGAGAACATCGTCTGTTTGTGAGTTTTCGCCTTTCCAAACGTCAAAATATTGCTCAATTTCGTTTTTTTGCTCCGCAAGCGGCACATTGCCCGTTCCGATAATCAATTCTTTGAAACGCCTCGACTTTATTTTTTCAAAATTTTCGCCGCCGAATTGGTCTTTGTAGCCGTCCGAAAACATAAAAACACGGTCTTTCGGCAATAATTGTATCGTTTCCGTCTCAAAAGGCACTTCTTTCGGATATGAACCAATCGGATTTCGGGTCGGTTTCAACTCAATCAATTCGCCCCCGCGCAGAATCCACAAAGGACTGTTCGCGCCTGCAAAGCGCAAAATATTCGTTTGCGTGTTCATTTCCGCTATCGCAAGGTCTAAACCGTTGTAATGTTGCGTGCTTGTTGAGAATTTTGTGAAAGTTTTTTTGAATCGCGTCCGCAAATAATTCAATAAATCGGAAGGCTCTTCATATCGGTTGAGTTTCGCCTCTTCATGCAGATAGACAATCCCAAGAATCGTGAGCAAAGCGGCAGAAACTCCGTGTCCGGTGCAATCGCCGATACAAATTAATATTTTTTCAGAAAATTGATTAATATAATAAAAATCACCGCTGATGTAACTTTTCGGCTTGTAAATAATGAAATAATTGTTAAAATAACTGTCAATAAATTCCTTACTTGTAAAAAGTGCTTGTTGAATAGATTTGGCATAGTTGATATTTGAAACAATTTCCGTGTGCGTTCGGTCAATCGCCGCCCTGCTGTTGAGCAACTCTTCGTTCATTTTTTCCAAAAGATGCCTTTGTTCGACCCTGATAGAAATATCAAAAAACGACACAATTGTCCCCCTGAGCTGCCGGTCTTTATCGTAATCAAATGCGCGAAAACAAAGCAAGGTTTTATGCGAATCGTTGAACGGAATTTGAAATTCTCGCTCATTAAATTCTTGCTCAAAATCCTGTTCGGGAATCCCGAAAATATCAAAAAAGTTCTTGCCGAGCATTTGTTCATGCTTCTTTTCCATGATTCGGCAGGCTTTTCGATTGGCATATTCAATATTATGCTGTAAATCCTTGATAATTAAGCCGCCCGTTTGACTTTCCAAGATTGTTTTTAAGCGTTTTTCTTTTTCTTCAACGAGCATTTTTTGCACTTCCAAACTTTCAATGAGCGTAACGAGTTCTTCATTAAATTGCAGCAACTCTTCCTCATTGGCTTGTAATTCGTTAAATTGTTCCGTTATTTTTTTCTTACTTTCCTGTATTTCAAAATTCTTATGCTCAATTTCGATGTTTTGAGCAAAAAGTTTTTGATTGAGGAAGTCTTGTTCTTTGGATTTTTTTTGAATTTCTAAGTTTTTTTCCTCGATTTCGAGGCTTTGCGCAAATAATTTTTGTGCAAACAAAGCTTGTTCATGCGCCCTTTTTTGCAATTCAATTTCTTTCATTCTGTTTTGTATCAGGCTCTCTATTAAGGCTTTAAATACATTGATGAAAGAATTTTCCCAAGGTTTTAATTCATGTCGAAGGGGCATAATAAAGGCAGCTTTCACGTCCGAATTTTTTAAAAAGGGCAAACAAAGATGCCCGACCATGGGAGAATTTTTGTCAAATTGCGCACATTTTTGACAAAAAATCAAGTTTTTGGCATTCAAAAGTTTTTCACAATTCGCATTATTATTTTCATCAACACAATGTTTTTGATAAAACGGCAAAGATGCGCTCGCAGAGGCACTGAACAAATGCTCCGTTTCGCGAAAAAGCATCAAAGCCTCTTGCAAATCGGTGATATGCTCGGTTACGGACAAAAATTCGGCAAAAGATTTCTCGACCAATTCTCGCAAATTCAAATCACTTTGTGTTTTAGCCCATTCAAGCGTATTCGCCAATGTAGTCTGAAATGCGATGTAATTTTCTTCCATAAAAAGAAAATAAAAAATAAAAAAAATGAAACATCACATCAAGTTGCGCCCGCGCAAGTCTTGACAGAAAAGTTTATCGGAGTGTAAGATGTGTTTTATGAGCCAATCACGTAAAAAATTCATGACTTCATAAGGGACAACCGCGCTGCCGCTTTGATATTCATCATAGAATTTTTTTGCTTGCTGCACAAAAAAATCATGTTCTCC
>JBPOJO010000424.1:0-13709 GCA_052033485.1 Bacteroidota bacterium
TTGAAAAACGCCGCAAAATTGCGCGCATTTACGCTTATCGTCGTGAAAGATGAGATGTTTTTGAAGGAAATTGTTTGAGGCACAGACTATAGACGATGTTACACTTAAAAAAAAGACTTGGAAAAGAAAAAACAAGTTCCATTCCCCAACGGCGACAGCAATATTGAAAAAATTGCAATTGTTGGGGCTTTTTTTGAAGACAAAACGCCTTTCATAGAGCCTATAGAACTCAGTTGCGCGAAATTTACGACTTTTTTGCGTCCGCGTCGTTTTAGAAAAAGCCTATTTTTGTCGCTTTTAGAATATTACTGCGACATCAACAGAATGGAAAAAATGTTGCATACAAATTGCAGAAATGCCCGAACAGGCACATTTTGAAAACGAAGCGACAGAAATCGGAATGCAGTCAGTTGAACAGTTTGTGAAAATTAATGCTTTAACAATCAAAGGATTAACGACAAAATTTCACATCGCAACAATTCTTTACACGTGTATTTCGATGAAAAATAATAACGCTCAACGGAGAAGGAATTTTTGAAGCAACTTGATTCTTTTCCAATTTAGGAATTGTTTCATTCTTTCAAAACAAAAATTCATTTGCTTTGTTTTGAGAAAAAACGCTATGCGAAAACTCACTTTTTTGCTTTTTTGCCTTTTCGTTCCGTTTTTTTTGCACTGTCAAAACATCAAAAAAGACGATATGCAAACTTCTAAAAACACCCACCCCGAAAGCGTTTCGCCTGAAAATAAAATTAAAAAATCTGAGGCGGAATGGAAAAAAATCCTCACGAAGGAAGAATACCGCGTTTTGAGAGAAAAAGGGACGGAATCTCCTTTTTCGGGCAAATATTACAATCATAAAGCGAAAGGAAAATATGTTTGCGCAGCATGCAAAAATGTTCTTTTTACATCGGAGCAAAAATTTGATTCCGGCTGCGGTTGGCCGAGCTTCTTTGCCGCATTAGCCAAAGAAAATATTCTGACCAAAACGGATAAAAGTCACGGCATGATTCGCACCGAAATTCTCTGCGCAAATTGCGACGGGCACTTGGGACATCTTTTTGATGACGGTCCCGCTCCGACAGGGCTGCGCTACTGCGTCAATTCTGTTTCGATTGAATTTGTTGAAAATTAGCAGAATGTAAATAACTTGTCGAACTTTTTCGGACGCAAAACTCATCAAGAACCGGGCGAAATTCTTATGCCGACAATGAGCACATCGTCGGTTTGTTTGTTGCTGCCTTTCCATTGCTCAAAAGTTTTTTCCAAAATTTCCTTTTGCGCCTGCAAACCTTCGCCCGAAATCTCATGAAGCAATGTTTTTAAATTTTTTACCATAAATTTTTTACCCTTGTCCCCCCCGAATTGGTCTTGAAAACCGTCAGAACAGAGGTACAAAGTCGTCGTCGCGTGTATAGGAATTTCGTGCTTAACATAAGAAAAATCAGGGTCAATTTTGCCGTCAATCTGGCGTTTATCAGCCTTAATTTCAGTAAATTCGCCGTTTTGAACAAAATAAAGCGGATTCATTGCGCCCGAATAACATACACGCAAATCCTTGTTTTTTCCGTTTTTTTCATAATTTTCAAAACTCACAATGCCGATATCCATGCCGTCTTTGACCGCTCCTTCGGAGTGCAAAAGCGTTTTTTCCAATAATTTCGGCATTTGATTCAAAATAATATTCGGCTCAAAAATGCCCTGATATTGCACCACATGATTGAGCAAATTATTTCCTATCATGGTCATAAATGCGCCCGAAACGCCGTGCCCCGTACAGTCCGCGACCGCCAAAATCTTGTGATTTTCCTTTTCGGCAAACCAATAAAAGTCGCCCGAAACAATATCGCGCGCACTGAAAAGGACAAAACAGTCAAAATGTTTTTCCAAATCGCTTGTTTTGGGAGTAATTGCCTTTTGTATGCGCAGCGCGTAATTGATGGAGGCAACAATGTCGCCGTTTTTTTTCTCAATAATGATTTTTTGCTGCTGAACCTGCTCAATTGTTTCCAAAAGGCTGTCGTTCATATTGAGCAAAATTTCGGAATTTTGCCTTAATTCTTCTTCCGAAGTGAGCAATTCCGCATTTTTTTCTGCAATTTCTTGCTGTTGTTTTTTTAATAAAATATTTTTTTTATGATTTCTCCAAGCCGCAAAAAGAACTATGAGCAAAATCAGCAAAGAGCCGATAATAGCCCAAAAAGCTAATTTTTCCCTGTTTTTACCCTCTTTAATTTCAAATTCTTGCAATTTTTTATTGGATTCCAATAGCTGATTTCTGTTTTTTTCCAACTCCAAAGCCTTTTTTTGCTCCTCATGTTCGGCTTGTTTTTTACCTAATTCCAAAAATTGCAACTGTTTTTGTTGCTCCAAAGCGGCAATTTCTTGATTTTTTCTTTCGGTTTCCAAACCTTGTTGTGCAAGTTTGAGTTGTTGCTCGGCTGCCTCTTTATCCAAAAGTTGATTTTTAATTTTGATTTCTTGTAAATTTTTTTCTTGCTGCAAAAGCTGTAAAGTTTGCTCCTTTTTTTGAGCCTCCAAAGCCATTTGCTTTAAACTCAAATTTTGTTTTTCTTTTTCGGATAAAGCCAATAAAAAATCGTTTTCTGTTTGCTGCATTTCTGCCCACTTTTTTTGCATAAGTTCTTTATTTTGAGCATTTTGCAATTCAGAAAATTGGTGATATTCTTCCGATTTTTTAAAATATTCTTGCGCCTGCTTAAAGTCGCCTTGTTGCGAATATGCGTTATTCAAAATCAAATACGAGTCTGTCAAAATGTCATTTGCTTTGAGCGGCTCTGCTGTTTCTATGGCTTTTTTTGCCCAAGAAATAGCCTCAAAACAGCGTTTTCGCAAGAGTTCATGGGCTGCAAAAAGGTTGCAGGCATTCGGCAGGTCTCTCGGATTTTTACTTTTATTGCTCAATTGAATGGCTTTTTGAAAATAATTTTCCGAGAGGGGAAAATTGCCGAGCATGGCATAAGTTACGCCGATATTGCCGATAACAGTGGGATTTTCTTGGTTTAGACGAGCAAACTCTTCCAATGCCTTATTTAAAAAAAGGGCAGAATTGGACAAATTTCCTTGCTGTCTGAATAAATAACCTGTGTTTTGAAAAGCATTAGCCAAAAACTCGGTCGTCTTTTCGTCATTTATTGTCGGATTTTCTGCCTTATATTTTTCATAAATTTCAGACAATTTTTGAGAAAAATCTAATGCATCAGCGAATTTTTTTTGTGCGGCAGTGAGTTTAATTAATTTAGATAAAGCCTTGATTTCAAGTTTTTTATCCTTTTTTTGAACGGCTATCAGCCACAGGTCTCGGTGATATTTTTCGGCATTTGCGGCATCGTTGAGCAGGTCGAGGCAATCGGCAATTTCGTTTGTCCATTCGGCAATTCGGGGCGAATTTTGAAAAAACGACTGTGCTTTCTGCAAATAATCAATACTGTTTGGATATACATCTTGTTTTTTAAAAATTTGTGCAAGAAGAAAGTTAATTTCGGCGATTTTTTTTTCAACTTCAGCGTTTGCGGTTAATGTTTCCGCGCTTTTGAGTGCGTAGAGGGCATTTTGTAAGGCGGCAGAAAAATTATTTTGTTGGTGATAAAGCTCGGCTAATTGCGCCGCGACATCGGAAATTTGCGCAATATTGCCCGTCATTTCAGCCTCCGACAAAGCCTGTTTTAGATTTGCGGGCGAAATTTGCTGCGCACTTCCGTTAAGCGAAAGCAAAATAAAAAACAGAAAACAGATAACTTTTTTCATACCGAGAGAAAAGACAAGGAATACAAAATTGCAGCCTTGTGTATTTTCACAAAAATAAACTTTTTTTTGAAAATATCAGCATTTTGGTTGTTTTTTTTGCGAAATTTCTTTGGCGGTAAAGTATGTTTTTTTACAGTTAATTAACAAAAAACGTTGATTTTCAATCTAAAAATGATACTATTGTCAAAATAAGCTAATTTCATGTAAAGGATTTAAAAAAACCTTCGCACGAAATTAGCTTATTTTAACAAGCTGTCTAATTATAGTTTTTTTGAAATTATTTAGCTTGTTGGCAAAAGATTGTACTGTAAGCAATCATCTTGAACCCCAAAACAGCTAAATTTAGCCGGCAAGATGCCGACAATACTATCAGGCTAAACAGTTACGGTTTTTCTTTTCAAACACATTGGCAAAAAAAATTATTTGCGAATACCGAGAATTTTCAAAAAGAAAGCATATTCGAGCGCGGTATCTTTTATTTTTTCAAACCTGCCCGAACCGCCCCAATGCCCCGCCTCCATGTTGACATGAAAAAGCAGCATATTGTTGTCTGTTTTCATTTCTCGCAATTTTGCAACCCATTTAGCCGGCTCAAAATATTGTACTTGTGAATCATGCAAGCCCGCCGTAACAAGAATGTGAGGATAGGATTGCGACTTAATATTATCGTAGGGAGAATAAGAAAGCATATACTCAAACGCCTCCTTTTCGTTCGGATTGCCCCATTCGCCGTATTCAAAAGTTGTCAAAGGCAAACTTTCATCAAGCATTGTCGTAACAACGTCGGTGAAAGGGACGTGCGCACCGACTGCACGAAAAACCTCCGGAGCATCGTTTATGACCGCACTAATCAACAATCCGCCCGCACTTCCGCCCGAAGCGAAGATTTTTTCTTTGTCGGCATATCCCGCTTCCGAAAGCTGTTTGGCACAATCAATAAAATCATTAAAAGTGTTTTTCTTATTCTTCAAACGTCCGTTATCATACCATGCAAAGCCTAATTCCTCACCTCCGCGTATGTGTGCAATCGCATACACGAAACCACGATTAAGCAAACTCAAACGCGCAATACTGAAATATGGGTCTAAGCAAATTCCATAAGAACCGTAACCGTACAAATACAGGGGATTTTTGCCGTCAGGGGGCGTATTTTTGTGATAAACAAGCGAAACAGGGATTTTTGCGCCGTCTCGTGCCGTCGCCCAAAATCTTATGCTTTCGTAATTTTCGGGTCGAAAATCACCAAGTACGGGATTGATTTTCAAGCATTTTTGCTCGCCCGACGAAAAATGATATTCCATCACGCGCCCCGGCGTTGTCATGCTGTTCAGCCCAAAACGGACGGACGGCGGCGCGTAATCGGGGTTGAAACCTAAATTCACGGAAATTAATTCTTCGTCAAAATTGATTTTTTTTTCCGTGTCGTTTTCCAAAATGAACAAACCCGCGATACCTTGATTTCGGCGAATAAAAACAATTTTATTTTCAAAAATATCAAAATCAATAATCGGCGTTCCCGCAAAATTATCGACCGTACTTTGCCATTTCAATTCATCATCGCGGTCTTCAAAAGTACATTTCCAAAGACCGAAATCTCTTAAAAATAAGTTGCTGCGAAAGTAAAAAATCCCGTCAAACTCGTCAATATAGTACAAATGTTCGGGCAAACGCGGATAAAAAACAACAGGTTGCGCCTCTGTCGTATTCGCATCAAGCAATAATGTTTCGGTAGAATCGGTGCTTTGCGAAAAAATAAAAATGTAGTTTTTTGACTTACTTTTGCTCAAACTTAAATGAAATTCTTCGTCTTTTTCTTCAAAAACAAGGACATCATTTTCTTTATTGTCTCCAATTTTATGCCTGAAAACACGAAAAGAACGCAGTGTTTGCGGGTCGCGGTAGATATAAAAGATGTGCAAATTGTCGTTGCACCAAACGATGTCATTTTCAAAAGTGCCTGATAATTCGTCAATCAATTCTCCGTTTTCGAGCGAGCGCACACGAATATCGTGCAAAGTTCGTCCGAGCAAATCAACTGAATACGCCATAAAACGGTTGTCGGGACTGACAGAAATGCCGCCGACAGTGTAGTAATCGCTGTTTTTAGCTTCGCTGTTTTCATCGAGAATAATTTCTTCTTCTGCGTCCAAACTGCCTTTTTTTCTGCAATGAAGTGCATATTCTTTCCCGATTTCGAAGCGATTGTAATACCAATATTGATTGTAAAAAAACGGAACAGAGCTGTCGTCTTCCTTAATTTTGGATTTAATCTCCTGAAAAAGCTCTTCCCGAAAATCTTTAACATCGGCAAGCATCGATTCTTTGTACTCATTTTCGGCTTTGAGATAAGCCAACATTTCGGGGTCTGTGCGCTCGTCATCGCGCAACCAAGCGTAATTATCAATTCTTTCAATGCCGTGTTGCGAGTAAGTAACGGGCACTTTTTTAGCTGATGGTACTGTCATATTTTCGGTTTTAGAAATTTCATTTCTCTCAAAAATTCATTTTAGCGGACAAGCACCGATTCGCAAGTCAAAAACGAGCGAAAAGGCGATTTTTTGCAGCTAAAAACAAAGGTAAATTTTATTGTTTGAAAAATAATTTTTTTTCAAAAAAATCGGATATTTGTAAAAAATTTTTTTCAAAAAATTGAATTACAAGCCGGTAGCCGACATTTTTAGTTATTTGTCGCCAAAAAATGCCGTTTTAAAAATTTCAAATGAATGAAATCAATAGATTTTGTCTTCACAAACGACAAAAATCTCACGAGGTCATTTGTGAAGAAACAATCAACAGCGAAATCGCAAGCGGATAGCTTACGGAACTGACGCTTTAAACAGTTAAACAATCAAATGTTAAAATTTTCCGGAAATAACCGTGCCGAGTAGGGCGGCAATTTGCATTTCTAAATTTTTCAGTTGCGTATATTCACGCATGACGTTCATCAATTCCTCTTCCGTTTCGGTTTTCAACATGGATTGATGCTTTTCGTTGATTAATTTTTTTAAAAAAAGATGTTTAAAACGCAAAATATTTACATACAAAACTTCATTTAACAAATCCTCCTCTTTCAAAATCGGAATATCAAACATTTTCGTCCAATTTTCACTCAATTCATATTTTTGAGCATACATTCCGGCTATACAATTTCTGACGGCAGAATTTTCATGCTGCATCAATTTTTCACTGTCAGGGATAACACCTGTTTCGTAAATTGCTTTATACCAAACAACTGCCTCCAAAAAAACACTGTTTTCAAATTCAATTTCTTCCAATTCACTCAATAAATATTGCGCCGTATTCAATTCTTCCGACAGTTGAATATGCCCGTAACAAACGAGCAAACGCACAATTTCCTCTTCCTGCAAATGCAAAAAATTAATGCTGTCCTGCACAACCGTTTTGTGCGGAGCACTGATATCGGCAGGCGAAAAACCTACATCGGGTATATACTGCTCTTCGCCGAAATTGTCAGCAGGCGCAAAATTCCCGTCGGGAAATTCGGCATAAAAATCGGGAATAGCTTGCCCCTGAGCCTCAAAACCATGCGGATTTTTAGGCTGCGCTTTATTTTTATTTTTTTTGGCAAGCATTTTATTGCCTTCGGACATCAAAATTTCTTCCGAAATGTCGAAATGTTGGCTGCAAAGCCTGAAAAAAGAGCTTCTTTTAATCGCATCGGGAATTTTTACGATACTTTCCACAATTTCACCGATAGCCTGCGCGCGTTTGATAGGGTCGTTTCCGGCATCACCGAGCACAATTTGCGATTTAAAAGTGATAAAATCTTTGGCATTTTGTTTGACAAATTGCACAAAAAAATCACTTCCGTTCTTTTTGGCAAAACTGTCGGGGTCGTTGCCTTCCGGCAAAATGCAGGCGTGAACGTTCATATCCGCTTCCAAAAGCATATCAATTCCGCGCAAAGAGGCTTTAACACCCGCATTATCGCCGTCAAAAAGCACGGTAATGTTGTCGGTATATCTTTTAATGAGCTTAATTTGCCCTTCCGTTAGCGAAGTGCCTGACGATGCCACTACGTTTTCAATGCCGGCTTCGTGCATGGAAATTACATCGGTATAGCCCTCGACAAGAAAACATTCGTCGGCTTTTCTCACGGCATCTTTTGCCTGAAAAATGCCGTAGAGATGCTCGCTTTTGTGATAAATTTCACTTTCGGGCGAGTTGATGTATTTCGGTTTTTCGTCTTTTTTGAGGGTTCTTGCGCCGAAAGCGACTGTGCGCCCCGTAGCATTGTGAATCGGAAAAATGACGCGCCCGCGAAATCGGTCATACACTTTTTGAGCATCTTTTCTGACCAATAAACCGCATTTTTCTAATAAATCTTCCTTAAAACCTTTTGCAAGGGCAGTTTTAAGCAAATTATCCCACTCGTCGAGGGCATAACCAAGCTCAAACTTTTTGACAACGGGCAAGAGAAAACCGCTTTCTTTGAAATATGACAAACCGACAGACTTTCCTTCGTCAGAATCAAAAAGCAAGTTTTTGTAATGTTCTTTGGCGAAATCAGAAATGATGTAGAGACTTTCGCGCTCTTCTTTATGTTTGACTGCGTCGGGATTTTGGCTTTCTTCTTCAACGTCGATTTGAAATTTTTTTGCTAAATATCGCAAGGCATCGGGATATGAAACTTTTTCGACCTCCATTATAAAGCTAACCGAATCGCCGCCCTTTCCGCAGCCGAAGCACTTAAAAATGCCGCGCGAAGGATTGACGTTAAACGAGGGCGTTTTTTCGGAATGAAACGGGCATAACCCGATATAATTTACGCCGCGCTTTTTCAGAGACACAAAATCCGAAACAACATCAACAATGTCAGCGGCTAATTTAATGCGGTCTATACTTGCGGGTGTAATCATTTTCTCTTTTTAACTTTTTTGATACTGGCAGTTTCCGTAAAATGAAGAATCGGTAAAGGTAAAATTTTCACTCAATATTTGCAAAAAAAAGTTGAATTTTGTTTGATACTCATAACGGGATATAAGGCTTGTTCATAAAAAATTGTGCTCGTTATTTTATCTTTTGACGGCATATATTTTAGTCAGGCGATGCAAAAAGAGTATCGCCGGCATCTTGCCGGCTTCTAAAAAAGCAAAGTTTGTGAGCAAAATGCTCACAATACACTGCTCAAAAATCAGATTTAATTTGATTAAACCCATCACAAAAAAGACGAGTGAAAAAAAGATTGACTATTATCTTAGTTTGAACTACTTTTGGCTTAATTTTGCACTTTTTAAATCAATTCTTAACGAAATGTCAAATATGCGAAAAATTTTTTTGTCCCTATTTTTCAGCTTCATTTTAGGCACTTTAAGTGCACAAAACACTTTCAAAATTACATACAAACCTGTTTCAAAAGATTGTGCAAAGGTTTATTTGACTCTGTTTTACGATTATGATACGCTTGCGGATGTCATTGACTACGATGTTTTGATTGAAAAGAAAGGAGAGCATTTTGAAAAAGAATTGCCCATTCGTTCGGAAAATTTAATTGCAATCGGTGTAAATTTTTATGAAGTTCTTGCAGAATACAAAGATGATAAATCCGGCAAAACAAGTTTTGTGCCTCAATCGGCAATTATTTTAGATAAAGCCAAACCGAATTTGTCAAAGAAATTTCCGATACTGCCGAGAGGAAAAAAAGTTCCCGAACACCTTCTCTATTTTTGCAATGAGGCAGCATTTTTAGAGCAAATAAAGGAAAACCCTGACAGAAGCGACGTTTACGGCTTTTTTTTCAGCGGCTTGCTTAACAAAAAAATTAATCAGAAGAGCGACAGCCTTCATTTTTATTTTGAAAAATACGGAAAAGATGCGCTTTTTAATTTAGCCGACAAAAAGGACGCAAAAAGTATCTTTTCGGCGGTCATATTATCCGCTGTCGCAGGGGAGAAAGAAAAAAGCCTGCAATTGCTCCGAAATTTGTTTGAAATCGCCCATTATTCAGCACAATATTATCTTGCTGAGGGCTTTTACAACTTTTTATCGGACGAAAAACACTTTGCCGTTGAAAACTACGGCGAATATTTACAAAAAAATCCTATTTCGTTCTTAGGTGATGCAGCCAAAGGTAGTCCGTCCGTTTTTCCGAACATGCAATTGAATTTTGACACGGCAAAAATGATTCATGAGCATTTTTATAAAGCAGCGGGACAACATTCTTTTTTGACTTTTTATCACAAAGGGGAAACTTATTTCTCCTACAATATGCTTGATTCTGCTTATTTGTATTCAAAAAGTATCGCAAACGCCCTTTACGGCGGGAAAATTGACGTTTCTTTTGATGCTCCTTACGGTTACGGCAACGTTGTGTCTGTTTTTTTAAATACCGCTGATTATGAAATAAAAAAAGGACAACATTCGGAGGCAGTGCGAACACTTTCGCCTGTTTTTCATTTTTACAATGAGCATTATTCAAAACTCGGGGTCGTAAAAGACAATATCAACGGAATTGCCGAGTTGAAAGCCGAAGCTCACGCAGGAAACGGGCAACTTGATTCTGCTTTGACAACCTGTATTGCGGCATACAAACACTGCAAACGAGAGAGTTTGTTAAAAAAAGCCAATGAATATTTTGTAAAAAAACACGGTTCTGAGGGTGATTATGCTGCGTATTTGGCAAAATGCGACATTAAATACATAAAGGCTGAGGCAGAAAAAGCTCCCTTGTTGAATTTTACATCACTTTCGGGTGAAAAATTTTCGGCAGACAGTCTGAAGGGTAAAATAATTGTCATGAATTTTTGGGGCACATTTTGCAATCCGTGCCTGAAAGAAATTCCGCTGCTCAACGGCTTAAAAGAAAAATTTGCAAATGAAAAAGATGTCATTTTTTTGGCTGTAACACGCGAGAACGAAGAAATCATTAAATCATTTCAACAAAAAAAAGCATCAAAATTTGATTTTGAGCATATTACGAGCGGACAAAACATTATTGAAGATTTTAAAATTCAAATTTTTCCGACAAACATCGTCATCAATCGTCGGGGCGAAATTATTTTCAAAAGAGAAGGTTATGACGAGGATATAGACATGAAACTGAATAGAGCCGTCGAAAAATCACTATAAAAAAAATACCCCCTTAGCTTCTTTAAGACGCTAAGGGGGTGTTTTTTTAAGTGAGCTGAAATTATTTTTTCACTTCTTCATAATCAACGTCCGTTACGTCATCTTTGCTTGCCGAACCTTGTGCATTCGCGTTTTCACCCGAATGACTTTCGCCGCCTTGCGCGTTGTTCGCGCCGGTGTTGCTGTACATTTCAGTCGAAGCAGCAGACCACGCACCGTTAATTGCCTCCATCGCGCGGTCAATCGCAGCAACATCTTTTGCGTTAAAAGCCGTTCTCAAATCGCCCAAAGCTGCATTAATGGCAGTTTTGTGATTTTCCGACAAGCGGTCGCCGAATTCTTTGAGTTGCTTTTCAGTCTGATAAATCATGCTGTCGGCAGCGTTCAATTTTTCAATTTGTTCTTTAGCCGCTTTGTCCGAATCCGCGTTTGCTTCCGCTTCACGGCGCATTCTTTCAATTTCAGCTTGCGAGAGACCCGAAGAGGCTTCGATGCGAATTTTTTGCTCGCGCATAGTGCCCATATCTTTCGCCGAAACATTCATAATGCCGTTTGCGTCAATGTCAAAAGTAACTTCGACTTGCGGAATACCGCGGGGTGCCGGCGGAATGCCGTCGAGGTGAAAACGTCCGATAGTTTTATTGTCTTTCGCCATCGGTCTTTCGCCTTGCAAAACGTGAATTTCAACCGAAGGTTGATTGTCCGCCGCAGTGGAGAAAACTTGTGATTTGCGCGTAGGAATGGTGGTGTTTGCCTCAATTAATTTGGTGAAAACACCGCCGAAAGTTTCGATACCGAGCGAAAGGGGCGTTACGTCGAGAAGAAGAACGTCTTTAACTTCACCGGTCAAAACGCCGCCTTGAATAGCTGCACCTACCGCAACTACTTCGTCGGGATTTACGCCTTTTGAGGGTTTTTTGCCGAAAAATTTCTCTACTTCTTCTTGAATACGCGGGATACGAGTTGAGCCGCCGACCAAAATTACGTCGTCAATTTCAGATGCTTTTAAGCCTGCATCTTGCAATGCTTTAGCGCAAGGCTCTAACGAACGACGCACCAATGTATCCGCTAATTGCTCAAATTTTGAACGAGTGAGGGTTTTAACCAAGTGTTTGGGAATACCGTTCACGGGCATGATGTAAGGGAGATTGATTTCGGTTTGTTGCGAGCTTGAAAGTTCGATTTTTGCTTTTTCGGCAGCATCTTTCAAACGTTGCAATGCCATCGGGTCTTTGCGCAAATCAATTCCTTCTTCGGAAATAAATTCTTGAGCCAACCAATCAATAATGACCATATCGAAGTCGTCGCCGCCGAGGTGAGTGTCGCCGTTGGTTGATTTTACCTCAAAAACGCCGTCGCCTAATTCCAAAATAGAAATATCAAAAGTACCGCCGCCAAGGTCATAAACGGCGATTTTCATATCTTTGTTCTTTTTATCCAAACCGTAAGCCAAAGCCGCAGCCGTGGGTTCGTTAATGATACGGC
Organism: Bacteroidota bacterium; assembly: GCA_052033485.1. Classification (GTDB taxonomy): domain Bacteria; phylum Bacteroidota; class Bacteroidia; order Cytophagales; family Bernardetiaceae; genus JBPOJO01. Next base: position 12,343 of record JBPOJO010000424.1, read on the forward strand.
GCACTTTTAAGCCGGCGATTTCGCCTGCTTCTTTAGTAGCTTGACGCTGAGCATCGTTGAAATACGCGGGAACAGTAACAACAGCTTCCGTAACTTCGTGTCCGAGATAATCTTCGGCGGTTTGTTTCATTTTTTGCAAAATAATCGCCGAAATTTCTTGCGGAGTGAAAAGTTTGTCGTCAATACGAACGCGCGGCGTATCATTTTGCCCCTTTTCAATCTTGTAAGTGATGTGTTTCAGCTCTTGAGAAACCTCCGTGTGTCTGCGTCCCATAAAACGTTTGATAGACATGATAGTCTTTTCAGGATTAGTGATAGCCTGACGTTTTGCGGGGTCTCCGACTTTTCTTTCGCCGTTGTTCAAAAAAGCAACAACCGAAGGCGTAGTTCTGCGTCCTTCGCTGTTCGGAATAACAACTGTTTCGCTGCCTTCAATGACGGATACACAAGAGTTTGTTGTTCCTAAGTCAATGCCGATGATTTTTCCCATGATTCTTAAAGAGAGTTTTTGGTTTTACGAAAAGGATTTTTACACGAATTGTGCCAAGCAAAAACATACTGACAAAATGTCAAAAATATGCCAATTCAGGCAAAAACAGTGTCAGCGCGGGTAGGAAAACTTAATTTTTGGGGCTTAAAATGACCGATGCAAAAAATTGACGGAAAAAGCGATGTTGATTTGTTTTTTAGAGGGGTTAAGAATTTTGACTTTCTTAAAAAAGTTTGGTATTTTTGCCGAATGTTTTACAGAAGAAAAATACTTTTGGCGATTTTGCATACATTCGGGGCGAGCTTGAAAAAATTAAACTGCAAAAAATATTGTTTTTGTTTTCGCAAAGAAAACAAAAACCTGATTATGAATTTATTCCGTATTTGTACGGCTGTTTCTCGTATTCAGCGAATGCGGATTTGACAGTTATGTCCTCAAAAGGGCAAATAAAAGAAACAGAAACCACATTTCAACTTGCCGATTCTGCGGAAAATTTTTTAAAAATTATTCAGCCCTCAGATGCGCAGTTGCTGTCAGAAATGAAAACATTTTACGGAAATATGTCTTCGGAATCAATCACAAGGCACACCTATATTAATTTTCCGTATTGGGCAATAAAAAGTACGATTGCTCAAAATATTCTTACGGAGAGTCAATATCAAAAAGTAAAACAAAAAATGCCTTTAAACGATAGTTTGGGGCTTTTTACCATCGGATACGAAGGAATTTCACTCGAAGAATATTTTAACAGATTGATAAAAAATGACATCAAACTTTTGGCAGATGTGCGAAACAGCCCGTTCAGTATGAAATACGGTTTTAACAAAAATCAACTGATAAAATTTTGCCAAAATTTAGGGATTGAGTACGCTCATTT
>JBPOJO010000702.1:0-1642 GCA_052033485.1 Bacteroidota bacterium
CAAAGCGCAACGTTTCAGCCCGAAAAGCAATCATGTTGATATTTTGCCCGAAAACGAATTACGTGTATTGATAAGTACGGACGTGCTCAGCGAAGGGCAAAACTTGCAAGATGCGCATATCGTCGTCAATTTCGATTTGCCGTGGGCAATCATTCGACTGATACAAAGAGCAGGGCGCGTTGACCGCATCGGACAAAAATCCGAAAAAATTCTTTGTTATTCTTTTTTGCCCGAAGACGGAATCGAAAAAATTATTAATTTACGCAAAAGACTCGCGCAGAGAATCGAAGAAAATGCGCACGTCGTCGGAAGCGACGAAACTTTTTTTGACGGTGATGCCGTTAGTTTATCGAACCTTTACAACGAAAAATCCGGCATTTTGGACGAGGCAGACGACGGTGAAGTGGATTTGGCTTCGCAAGCCTATCAAATTTGGAAAACCGCGATTGACCTCAATCCCGCGTTGGAACGCATCATTCCCGATATACCGAATGTCGTCTATACCGCAAAGAAAAATGAAGAATCCCCTTTGAAGGACGGCGTAATCGTCTATGCACAATCGAGCTATGACAGCGACGCTTTGGTATGGTTAGACAAAAACGGGCAAATCATCACACATTCGCATTTTGCAATTTTGAATGCTGCGAGATGCGCCCCGACTACGGAAGCTCTGCCGCGATTGCCCGAGCATCACGAACTTGTCGGTGAAGCCGTTCGACTCATAAAAGAGGACGCAAATAATTTCACGGGCACACTCGGCAACACCTCCGGCATACGCGCAAAGGTCTATAACCGCATGAAAAATTACGCAAGCACTGTTTTTGCAACGGAAGGTCTGAAAAAAGCAATTGACGACATTTTCAATTATCCTCTCAAAACACACGCGAAAAATGTTTTGTTTGGTCATGTAAAAACCGGCATCAGCGACAAAAATTTAGCGGATTTACTCATTACGCTGCGCGAAGACAGCAACTTAATTGTAAAGCCCGAAAAGGATAATGACCACAATCAGCCGCAAATTATTTGTTCTTTAGGCATTGTTTCTTCTCCGACACCCTAAGGGGCTGCGTGAAGACACAAGCGACGGTGGACAAAAGAACAATCCGCAAAAATCAAATCCAAACTTACCGGCTCTTAAATCGCTTTAATGAAAGTCGTTTTTTGTGTGTTTGGGATTTGATTTTTCAGGTGCGAGTTACGCAACAGGCACAATTTCAGGCGATGCTTATTGCTTTTTAAGAAGTTCATCAAAGTATGGTTTTAGTTTTCTTTTTACTAATTTACTTTGCGAAATGCAGTTGATTGAGGCTGTCCGAAAAGCATTTTTTAAATTTTGCAAACCAAATAAAATTTTGCTTGTTTTCTAATATTGTTTAGCAATTTAAAGCCTTTAGGCTTGTCATATTTGTAGAAAAACGGAACACAGTTGACTTCAAACGCCTTAGGCGTGAAATATAGGTTTCGCTTGCGGATATTCCCCAAAGATTTCACACCTAAGGGCGTTTTTAATATCTTAGCGGATATTTTTCTACAAAGATTTTATGCCTAAGGGCATTATTTATTCCCTTTCGGTTGATAATTTCTTACTTTTTGGTGGCACGATTTTCCAAAATCGTGTAGGTGAATTGGAATTTTGCTCGAT
>JBPOJO010000137.1:0-16620 GCA_052033485.1 Bacteroidota bacterium
TGCGTACCGAAAAAGAGTAAAAACTGTGCCTAACATTGGCTTGGCGACAAGCGGGGCTAAGGTGCTGAAAATTAAACAGTTGAATAAGAAATAAACTTTTGTGCTTTTGCGAATATTTGTGCGGAAAATCCCCGCCTTCGCCAAGCCTTTTCCGTTACCTGCAAGCGTAAGCGAAAACAAACGATATAAAATGAACAAAAAGGACATACGCTCATTAACAAAAGTCAAAGTTTTGCGGACGCGAAATTCTTTTTTGAGGAAATGAAAAAGGCGAATTTGAAACCCAATGAAATTTCGTATTCGACCTTAATCAATAAAGCACAAACTTTTGAGCAACAAAAACCTTATTATCAAGCATTTATAGAAATTTTTCCTTTGCGAAAAGGAAACTTTACATCCGAAAAAAATTACAATTATTTATTCACCGCAGTTTTAAAAAAAATCCGCAACAAAAACGATTGGGATTTTGTGAAAACAGAAATATATCGTTTAGGGCTGAATTTGAATGATTTTTCGCGGAAGTATTATGAAAATTTGGAAAAAAAGTACCGCTTGCTTTCATGATGCGGTAGCTTTTTGTCGCCTGTGCAGCAATAAGCGGGGCGAAGGCATAAAGTATTTTTCAGATGCCAAGCCAATTTCGTGAATAAAAAAAGGCAAATATTTTGCTTTTACCGATTGTCTTATTTATTATTGCAAAAATAAAAACACAATGAAAGAAATTAAAGTCATTGAGGTAAAGTCTGAATTAGGTGCCGGCACGCGAGGAGCAAGTTTGGGCATTGATGCTATCAAAATGGCAAGCCTCACGCGCGGAGCGGATTTTTTCGCTCGCTACAACCCTCTGAAAGTCCGCAACAACAACGAACTTCTTTTCCAAAAAAGCCGCTACCGACACGCCAAATACGTAAACGGCGTATTTGCAACGGAGCAGCGCGTCAGCAACACGATTTCGCATCAGCTTATTTTAGGGGATTCTTTTCCTGTCGTTCTTGCCGGCGACCATTCTAACGCTGCCGGCACTATTTGCGGCGTAAAAAGTGCCTACCCGCATAAAAGACTCGGTATTATTTGGATTGATGCCCACGCCGATTTACATTCGCCTTATACAACCCCTTCCGGAAATATGCACGGAATGCCGCTTGCCATTGTTTTAAACGAAGACAATGAAGATTGCAAAATTAATATGCCGAGCGAAGAAACGATTGATTATTGGGACGCTATGAAAAATATCGGCTACTCGGGACCCAAAGCCTATGCCGAAGATATTTTTTTTATTTCCGTCAGAAGCACAGAAGCACCCGAAGATTTTCTCATTCAAAAACACAAAATTAAAAATTTTACGACGCAGGAAGTCAGAGAGAAAGGCGCGAAAAAAATTGCCGCTGAAGCACTTGAAAAACTGAAAAACTGCGACATCATTTACATTTCTTTCGATGTTGATTCCATTGACTCCTCTTATTCTGTCGGCACGGGAACGCCCGTCGAAAACGGACTTACGCCCGAAGAAGCCGTCGCTTTAAATGCCGAATTGGTCGCAGACCGGAAAGTCGTCGCGTGGGAAATGGTCGAAGTGAATCCGATTTTGGACAGTCAAAACCGCATGGCTGAGTTTGCTTTTGATGTTCTTGCCAAAGTTGTGGATACTTTGGAACACCGTTTCGGCAATAAATCCTAATTTTTTTGCTTTTTTAAAATTTCCGTCAATACAAACCGATAACCTGCAATTACCATGAAAATTATTCAAAATGTTAAAGTAAATTTCGATTCGGCACATCATTGTGTCGTGATTGATTTGGATTTTTTTGCCGGCGGCGAACAAATTAAAGTTGCGGGAATTGCCGCCCTTGATTTGCTCCGTGCGCATGCTTGCAAAGTGGTGGTCGTCAATCAGAGCAAAAACCCGAATCCTGATTTTGAAAGGAGAGAATGGGTTGCCGATGTTTGGTTTGAAAAAGCTGTCGCGCTCGGCATGGAAAAACTTGCCTTAGTTGTGTCGGACGATTATTTCAATAAAATCGAGCCTAAACAATTCAAAAACGGCAATTTCAGTATAGCTTTTTTTAATAAAATTGAGGACGCATTCAAATGGTCGCGCCTTGTTTAAAACATTGATTCACAGTTTTTTGTAACTTTTTAGCCGAGTATGCCGCGAGCTGTTGGCTTGCGGCGCGAGCTGACACGCCACACCGTTGTTTGTGTCCTCACAAACGACTGTTAATCAGGCAGAAAAGCGGGTTCGTTATTCTTTTTTTCGCCGAAAATTCCTTTTCAAAAACTAAATCTTTACCTTTGCGCTTCAATTCAGATTCTATTCAAAATGAGGCTTACGCGATTAGAAATAAAAGGTTTTAAAAGTTTTGGTGATAAAGTCGTTGTGCATTTTGACGAGGGAATTACCGGCGTTGTCGGTCCGAACGGCTGCGGAAAATCAAATATCGTTGATGCCGTCAGATGGGTTTTGGGCGAACAAAAAGCCAAAAATTTGCGCTCGGACAAAGCCGACAACGTGATTTTTAACGGTACGGAAAAAAGAAACCCCGCCCAATTTGCCGAAGTCAGTCTTGGTTTTGAAAATAACAGAGGATTGCTGCCGGCTGAATATACCGAAATCAACATCACACGCCGCTATCACCGCAGCGGGAAAAGTGAATATTTACTCAACGACGTGCAATGCCGAATGAAAGATATTCACAACTTGCTCCTCAATACGGGCATCAGCACCAACAGCTATGCGATTATTGAACTGAAAATGGCTGATGATATTTTACAAGACCGCGATAATGCGAGAAAATTTATCTTTGAAGAAGCGGCAGGTATTTCGAAATTTAAACTCCGAAAAAAAGAAACCCTTGCCAAACTTGAAGCCGCAGATGCGGATATTGCAAGGGTGGACGATGTGCTTTTTGAAGTCGAAAAAAATCTTAAAAATTTAGAAAAACAAGCCAAACAAGCCGAAAGATTTCAAAACGCAAAAGAAGCCTATCAAAAACTCAGCATTGCACTCGCCAAAAAACAAGTGCGAAAAAGTGTGCATGAATTTTCGGATTTGAATGAAAAAATTGAACAAGAAACCAAACTCAAATCAGAATTATCCGAACGTTTTGAATGGCTCAACGAATCCGTCGAAACGCTCAAAAGTCATGCGGAAGACCGCGAAAAAAAACTTATCGAACATCGGCAAAGATTAGGCGAAATTTTTCATCAAATCCGGCAAGCTGAAAATGAAGCAAAAATTCGCTTTGAAAAATTGCGCTTTTTAAAAGAAAAAAAGGATAATTTAGAATGGCAAATTCGCAATGAACAACAAACAAGCCATGAAAACGCCCTAAAAACGCTGCGTGAAAATGCTGAAAACCTCGCAAAAAAGCTCGCCTCCGAAGAAAATCGCCTCGCCGATTTGCAGCTTGATGCGCAAAAACAGCAACAAAAAAATGACATTATTCGCGAAGAAGTCGACGTTATCAAAGCTCAAAAACAGACGAAACAGCAAGAAATAAGCCTTTTTGAACGCGATGTTGCGCTGAAAAATGCCAAATTGCAATCGCTCAAACAAGACAAAACGCAAATTTTTTCGGATATTCAACAACATCGCGAGCGAACGGAAGAAAAACAGGAGGCTTTGCAAAATGTTAATGATGAAATTTCGGATATTTCCCAAAATATTTCCGACTTAAAAAAGAAGGAAGCCGAACACCAAAGCCTCACCGAAAATCTTGCTGCCGAAGCGGAGGATGAGCGCGAAAACCTTGCAAACATTACCCGCGCACTTGATGCCAAAAAGCACGAAATTCGCCTCACAAAGGGCTTAATTGACAACTTGGAGGGTTTTTCGCAAGCCGTACTTTTTTTGCAAAACGACGAAACTTGGCGCGACAAAGCAGTCCTTTTTGCCGATATTCTCGGCGCGCAAAAGGGATTTGAAGCAGCGATTGCGCGTTTTATTGAGCCGTATTCCAATTTTTATGTGCTCGAAAAAGAAGAAGATGCCTTTTATGCCGTTCGACTTTTGAGTGAAAAAAATAAAGGCAGGGCGCAATTTTTTATCACCGACGCGCTCAAAGATTTTACGCCCGCGCCGCGCCTGAACATTCAAAATGCCGTTCCCGCAGCGGACGCGCTGATTTTTGAGGAAAAATACAGAAATTTAATCAATTATGTTTTTTCCGGCGTGTATGTCTGCGAAACCGAAAATATTTTGCCGAGCAGAAAAGATGTTTGTTTGATTGACAAAAACGGCAATATTATTTCGCATTTTTTTCATTTGCAGGGCGGTGCCAAACAAGGTTTGGACAGCTCCGTTTTGGGACGAAAACAAAAGTACGACGATTTGCTCGCTGATGCACAAAGACTTGAAAATGAAAAGAATACATCTGAAATTATTTTCAAAGAAAAAAAACAACGCCTTGATAATCTTCGTTTGCAAACGCAAAAAAATAAAATTATTGCATTTGAAAATACGCTTGCCGAACTTCGACAAAAAAAAGCCGCTTTGCACGCGCATCTTGAACAACTTTTGCTCAACGAAAAAAACGGAAACGAACGACTTGCCGATATTGACAACCGCCTGAACGAATTGCAAACGGAGTTGAACGAACTTATGCCGCTTGTCGAAAAGAAAAAAAGTGAATGGGAACACATCAATCAAAAAGCAGATAAACTTTTTGCCGATTTTGATGCCAAATCTGCCCTTGCACAGGAAAAATTAAACCTTTTTCAAATTCAAAAAATGGAATGTGAAAGGATTAAAAATCAAGTCGAAGGCATAGAAAAAGAAATTCGCTTTAAAGAAGAATCTGCCAAAAATACACAAAGACGCATAGAGCAGGCGCAAAATGAACTTGAAAAATCTACCGCCGAAATTTTGCAACTTTCCGAATTGCAAGAAGAGAGTGAGGGCGTTTTGGAAGAATTGAACGACAGAAAACAAGCAGCGCAAGAAGCGGTCAATCACGGCGAAAACGAATTTTATCAAACAAAAACTGCCATTACCGAGCATGAAAAACAGAGCAAAGAAACGCTCCGACAACGCGAAAACTGCGATGCGCGCCTTGCCGCTCATCACCAACGTATGGGCGATACGCGCGTAAGCCTTGCGGGGGCGCGTGAGCGTATTTTGGCAGAATTTCAAATCGAACTCACGCAGGAAATGTTGGAAGAACATACGCCTGACGACGATTTGCCCGAAGAGTCGCTCAGCGAGCAGATTAATTTTGCCAAAAATCAAATCGAAAAAATCGGCTCCGTCAACAACATGGCGATTGACGAATACAAACAAGTGAAAGAGCGATACGATTTTATTTTGGCACAAAAAAAAGACCTTGCCGATGCCAAAACTGCTTTGGAAAAAACAATCGCGGAAACCGAAAACATTGCAAAACAACAATTTTTGGAGGCTTTTGAAAAAATCAGAATCAATTTTCAAACCCTTTTTCAAACGCTTTTCAACGAGGGCGACACTTCCGACCTCATTCTCACTAATCCCGAAGACCCGCTCGAATCTAAAATTGACATCATTGCGAAGCCGAAAGGAAAACGCCCGCTGAGCATCAAACAGCTTTCCGGCGGCGAAAAAACTTTGACCGCAACGGCTTTGCTTTTTGCCGTCTATCTCCTTCGCCCCGCACCTTTTTGTATTTTTGACGAAGTTGACGCGCCGCTCGACGATACGAATATTGATAAATTTAATAAAATTATCAAAAAATTCACCGGCGACGTGCAATTTATCATCGTTACGCATAACAAACGCACGATGGTGCACAGCGATGTGATTTACGGCGTTACGATGGTAGAGCAGGGGGTTTCGCGGATAGTTGCCGTGGATTTGAAAGCTTTAGCTCTGCCCGGTTTATAAATGTGCCGCAGACTTTTGTCTGTGCCCAAAGCAGCAAAAAATAAGCTGTCCGAAAAGTCAATATTAGAAAAACAAAGCCAAATAAAATTCTGTTATTCCCATTTTGAGCATTTTCAATAGAGATTTTATGGTGATTTTGCAACAAATTCTGCAAAAAAAACAACATGAATGGTCTCAAAAAGCAAAGTAATTATTTAGCCGGAGTGTAGCGGATTTGGAGAAAGGTATCCCGCAACAAGCGAATGTAAGGTCGCAAGCTAAAGCTCGCGCTGCATTCTTGAGCAAACCGCCTAAATAGTTACACAACAAAATTATATTTGGCTTAACAAACAGAAAATACTTTTCGGACAGTCTCGGTCTGTTTTTAGCAAAACAAACTCCTCGCGCTTATTTATTTTTTACAAACAGTTGAACAAACACTTGTGAGCGGTAAAACCAATTTTTTGCCCGCCGTTGCTTGTGTCCTCACAAGCGACTTTTTCATTTGCACTGCAAGTCGTTTGTGGAGACACAAACAACGGCGGGCAGATTTATTTTCACAATTATATTTGAAAAACACTTACAAGCGGTAAAACCAACTTTTTACATAAAAGCATTTTCATCGCCCTTAGGAGAACAAAACAGCAAATTTCGCTTTGTCGCAGGGCTGTCTGTGCAAAAAAAATTCATTTTCAATACATTTTTTATGCAAATACTTTTCGTTCAATACTTTTTTCCTATATTTGCGATTGTCGTTTTTTTACCCAAAAAATAATGCAATGAGCCTAAAATCACAAGTTGAAGCCGAAATGAAAACGGCAATGAAAGCTAAAGACAGCGTTACGCTGACTGCCTTGCGCAATATTAAAGCTAAATTACTTTTAGCCGAGACCGAAAAATCAAAAGATGAACACTTGTCGGAGCAAGAAGAAATTCAAATTTTAACAAAGATGGCAAAACAGTTGCGCGATTCGCTTGCCGTTTATGAACAACAAAACAGAGCAGATTTAGCCGAAAATGAAAAAGCAGAATTGGCGGTAGTCGAAAAATTCTTGCCCAAAATGATGGACGGTGAAGAGCTTGAAAGCGCACTTCGCGCCCTCATCGAAAAATTAGGGATTACAAGTGCAAAAGAAATCGGAAAAGTTATGGGCGCGGCAACAAAAGAATTTGCCGGAAAAGCCGATAATAAGGCTGTTGCCGATACGGTAAAAAAATTACTTGCTTAAATTTTGTTTTTTTAAACAATTTTTCTATTTTGTCATCATTTTTCGCTAACCGTAAAATTGCAAGACCGTGAACGACATTTTTGCTCTGCTGCTCAGCAGCATGAATTTTAAGTCTTACGACCTTTTTGTCATACTTTTCCTCGGTTTAGGGGTGTATCGCGGCTATCAAAAAGGCTTCGTTGTAGAGGTTATTTCTAATTTGGCATACGTCATTTCTTTGATTATTTGCTTCAAATTGTTACATTGGGGCTTTGATTATTCAAAAGATTATTTCGGCGGTATTTCTAAGTCCGGTCCGTTTTTTTCATTTCTGTTTTTCTTTTTTGTCATTGCCATTTTAATCAATATTTTGGGCAGAAAGCTCTCCGAATCGCTTGAATACACGGTTTTTGAATCCTTAGATAATTTTCTCGGGGCGATTCTCGGCTTGCTCAAATATTTTTTCGGCTTGAGTTTGCTTGCTGCAATGCTCACGTATGTAGGCTTGATTAAGCCCGGAAATGAAATTTCTCAAACATTTTTCTATCCGCTTTTAATGGGCTTTTTCAACACAAGCACCGAATTACTCGGCGTTGTAATGCCTTTTATCAAACAAATGGTTACGGACATTAAAGATATGTTACGTTAATGGCTGAAAAAAAATCAAAAAAGAAAACCGCGACCGAGAAATATTTTAACGGTCGCGCCCACGAAATCATTGTGGCAGACGATAAATTGGCTGCCGCTTGGGGGGCGGGAAAAATGCTTATTGCTACGCCGGCTTTGGTTGATGAAGTGATTTGCAAAATTCCGCCGGGTGAAGTAATGACTGTTTCAGCTTTGCGGAAAGCTCTTGCGCAAAAATTTGAGGCAAATTATTCATGCCCGCTCACGACAGGAATTTTTTGGAGAATTGTTGCCGAAAAGACAGAAGAAGACCGCCTTGCAGGAAAAAAAACACTTTCTCCCTATTGGAGAGTGGTGTATGATGACGGAAAACTGAACGAAAAATTGCCCGGCGGTGCCGATGCGCAGGCAAAAATCTTGTCCGAAGAAGGCGTAACGCTCATCAAAAAACGCGACAAGTTTTTAGTCGAAAGTTTGATTAAAACAAAAAAATAATGTATATTGTTCAAAATCAGTACATTTCCGACGAAATCGCGGACGAATTTTTTGTTTGCGACCTGCACAAGTGCAAAGGCGCGTGTTGCGTAGAAGGCGACATGGGTGCTCCCTTGCTTTTTGAGGAATTGGACATTATGGAAAAAATTTATCCGCTCGTGAAACCTTATTTGCCCGAAAGCGGTGTAAAAGCCATCGAAAAGCAGGGTGAATGGCTGATTGACGAGGATAATGATTATTCTACGCCGCTTGTCGAAAAAAAACATTGCGCCTATACCATTTTTGAAAACGGAACAGCGAAGTGCGGTATCGAAAAAGCATTTCTCGACGGAAAAATTGACTTTAGAAAGCCTGTTTCTTGTCATTTGTACCCGATTCGTGTCTCGGAATACGAACAATTTGAGGCTTTGAACTATTCAAGGTGGGAAATTTGCTCACCTGCTTGTGTTTTGGGACGCGAGTTGAAAGTTGAAATTTACAAGTTTTTGGAAGCTCCGCTTGTTCGAAAATACGGTCAGGCGTGGTATGAGGAATTATGCCGTCAAATTGAAGAACGAAAACAAGAAAAAAAACAAAAAAACAGTGCCGAATAAGGCGATTTTTTACTTATTTTGTACTGTCTAACAAATTTTGTACATGAAAAATGTCCTGAATTTTATTTGGAAAAGATTTTACAGCGGCTTCCTTGTCATTTTGGGGGTGGTTTTGTCGGTTTTTTTCATTTTCCATGCCCTGCCCGGCGACCCCTCTCGCATGATTGCGCCGACTGCCGATGCGCAGACGGTGGAGGTCATTAAAAAGGAACTCGGCTTGGATTTGCCTCTGCATCGGCAATTATTTTTATATTTGAATGACCTCTCTCCCGTTTCGATGCACCAAAATTCGCCCGAAATCTTGAGTAATTACAACTACACAAAATTATTTTCGGCAGGCGAAAATGTCATTGTTTTGAAAACGCCTTATATGCGTCGCTCGTTTATGACGCAAAAAAAAGTTACGGAAATTTTAACGGAAAACTTTGAAGGAACTCTTTGGCTGACACTTTCTTCGATTATTTTTGCCACTTTTTTCGGCATACTTTTCGGTTTGTTAGCGGCAATTTACAAAAAAACATGGATTGACCACAGTCTAATGGCTGTTTCCGTCGTCGGCATTTCAACACCTTCTTTTGTTGCGGCAATTTTAATTTCGATGGTTTTCGGATTTTATTTGGCGGATTTCACCGGCTTACCATTGCAAGGCTCGCTTTTTGTTTCGGATTTGAACGGCAAAAAATTGATGTTAAAAAACATGATTTTGCCCACGCTGACACTCGGCATTCGTCCTTTGGCGATTATCGCGCAACTGACAAGGAGTTCGATGACGGAAGTTTTGCGTAAAGATTATATCCGAACTGCGCGCGCAAAAGGACTTTCGCGCCGAATGGTCATTTTGAAACATGCCCTAAGAAATGCCCTCAATCCGGTCGTAACTGCCGTTTCGGGTTGGATGGCAACGCTTTTGGCGGGAGCATTTTTTGTGGAATATATTTTCGGTTGGAAAGGGCTTGGTTGGATAACGATAACGTCGGTTTACAAATTGGATTTTCCGGTCGTGATGGGTTCAACTATTTTTGTGGCTTGTGTTTTTGTTTTTATTAACGTTTTTGTGGATATTTTTTATGCCGTTATTGACCCGCGAATAAAAATCAAATAATTAAAAATGAAAAAAAAAATTGCCATTTTAGCCTCCGGAAGCGGTTCTAATGCCGAAAATATTATTCATTATTTTTCCGAAAAACACCCCGATTATCTTTTTGAAATTTTTACTAATAATCCCGATGCAGGCGTTATTGCGAGGGCTGAAAGCTTAAAAGTCAGTTGTATGATTTTTGACAAAAAATTATTCAGCACAAAAATGACGAACTATTGGCAGGAAAACGGCTTTGAATGGCTTGTTCTTGCCGGTTTTTTGTGGCTTATTCCGCAAGAAACCGTGGCAGCTTTTCCGCAAAAAATTGTCAATATTCACCCTGCTTTATTGCCCGCTTACGGCGGAAAAGGTATGTACGGAAATTCTGTGCATCAGGCGGTTGTTTCTGCAAAGGAAAAAGAGAGCGGCATTACGATTCATTTTGTTGATGAAAAATATGACCACGGAAAAACCATTTTTCAGGCAAAATGTTCATTGAGCGAAAACGAAACGCCCGAAACACTTGCCGCAAAAATTCATGCTTTGGAATATGAACATTTTCCGCGTGTTTTGGAAAAGCTCTTTGTTTGATTGAAACAAAAAACGCCGACAATTTTGCCGGCGTTTTTTTTATTTACGATTCACTTTCCAAAATTAAAACTTCTTTTTTTCAATTTTTTCCGCATCGTCAAAAAGTTTGACGGCACGTTGAAATTCATTGTCTTGCGTATTGAGCACACGATAAAAACTTTCATCATGCCAAACTACGCGCGCAATTTGTGCTTTAATTTGATTGAAAAGGAAAGACGAAGATTTTTTAAACTGTTCGTCATGCCATTTCACGCCTTGTGATTTGATTTGTGAAATGATTTTTTGTTCATCTTCGGCTGAAAATTGGAATTTTTTAACATAATTTTCCGCGCCGATTTTTTTCAAATCTTCCCTTTTGTTGTTGGCATATTCAATGGCAAATTCGCGCACAATATTGGTTTTTCCGTAAATTTCGTTCAATAAAGGTGTGTAATGACTTGTATCATTGGCAATAAAAACATCGGGCATAACCCCGCCGCCGCCGTAAACCACTCGTCCTGCCGCAGTTTTGTATTCTTTGCTTTTGTCAATTTTTGAACTGTCCACTTTATAAAGTTCGCCCGATTTATAGCGTTCGTACAAGTCCATTTCGTAGGCTTTGTGGTCTTGATAAGGTTTTTGAATTGAACGCCCGCTCGGAATATAGTAGCGCGAAATTGTCAAACGCAATTCCGAACCGTCGAGAAGCGGTATCGGCTTTTGAACCAAACCTTTACCAAAACTTCTGCGCCCCGCAATCAAAGCGCGGTCATTGTCTTGCAACGCACCGGAAACGATTTCGGACGCTGAAGCACTGCCTTCGTCTATCAAAACAACGATTGCACCTTTTTCGAAAACGCCGCTCATCTGAGCCTTATATTTTTCGTCAAACCGCGCACCTTTTCCGTCGGTATAGACCAAAAGTGCGTCTCCCGAAATCAATTCGTCGAGCATTTTTACGGCTCTGTCCATATAACCGCCGGGGTTTCCGCGCAAGTCGAGCAGGAGTTTTTTCATTTTTTGCTCCTTAAGTTTTTCAAGCGAGGTTTTAAATTCGTCGTAAGTATTCGCGCCGAATCGTGAAACTTTGATATAACCGATTTCTTTGTCAATCATATAGGACGCATCAACCGTATAAGAGGGGATTTTATCTCGTATAATATTGAATTGCAGCAGATTACCCGACCCTTTTCGGAGGATTCCTAATTTCACTTGTGAGCCTTTTTTCCCCCTTAACTTCGTAAAAACATCTTGTGTAGTCAATTTTCCGCCGGCAATTTTTTTGTCATCAACTTCGACAATTTTATCACCGGAACGCAAACCTGCCGCTTCCGAAGGACCGCCCGACAAAGGTGTAACAACGACCAAAGTGTCGCGAATGATGTTAAATTCTATACCGATGCCCTCAAAATCACCTTCTAATTGTGCATTCATCATGGCTAAATCTTTCGCGGGTATGTATGAGGAGTGCGGGTCTAATTTTTGCAACATTTCCTCAATGGCTTGTTCGGCAACTTTTTCGGTATCTACCGAATCGACGTAAAAATTGTCGACATAAAAAAGAATTTGACGAACTTTTTCGGCGATATGTCCGATGTCCGCCTTTTTATCAGGCGAATTGCCGCCGAACAATTTTGCCCCGATAAAAATTCCTGCCGACAAAGTCAGCGCAAAAAGTATAGGAAGGCGCACATACAGGGTGCTTTTGGGCTTTTCTGCCGGTGTTGTTTCGATAGTTTCTTCCGTTTGCATTTTGTAATGAGTTTAATTAGCCGTAAAGTACAAAGTTAAGGCTATTTTTTCACAAAAAAAGCAAAACTTGTTTATGTTTTGCAAACGAGCGGAAAAACAGTTGAAAGTATTATCGGTATGGCAAAACAGCAAATATTTATTCGCCGCTCAACGGCAGACTTTGCCGAAAATCGTCCATGAAACCGATGTGAGGTTTTTAGATTGGTCTTTGATTTGATTGCCGACGGCTTCGCATTGATAATCTGCGGCAACTTGCTCGGGTCAGGGGCTTGTGCCGACTGCGTCCGTCATGTACGAGAGCAGGTTTTTGACGGTTTCGTCGTGATAAGTCAATGTGTTTATTTGCAAGCCCGAAGCGTTCTGTTGCTTCAAGTTTATGATGTTGCCGTTCGGGTCAAAATCGTATTTTTCGCGGTAGCCTTCGCGCTGAGTGTAAAAAGTTGAACACACTCGGATAAGCAGGGTTTGTTCATAAAAAATTTGCTCGTTACTTTTATCGTTTGTGGGCATTTAATTTAGTCAGGCGATGCAAACAAAGTAATGCAAGCATCTTGCTTGCCTCATCAAAACAAAGTTTGTGAGCAAGATGCTCACTTTACACTGCTCAAAAATCAGATTTAATTTTGTTAAACAAGCCCTGTATTGAAACATTTTTCTGAAAAAAAACATTCAAGCGATTAGCCCAAACGCTCCGCGCACTATCAGCGCAGGCTGACAACTCGCGGTACGCTTGGGCAAACCGGCTGATTTTTACAGCTTTTTTACGCGCCGCTTTTGTTCATTTGTTCTTTATTGCCGGCTGAATTATCGCGCAAAACCAATTCGATTAAGCGTTTTTTCTTGCTCAAAACCTCTTCTTTGAACACACGAAAACCGAGTTCGGGGCGATAGCTGTGAATTTCTTTCACGTCAAGAGATTTCATAAAATCCAAAATCTCGCTCGTTATCACTTGTCCGGGCACCAAAACGGGAAATCCGGGCGGATAAGGAGTTACAAAACTTGTCGAAACGGGTTCACGCCCCTTTGCAATTGCTTTTTCACAATCTTCCAAGCGCAAATATTCGCAGTTTTCGTCATCATACGCCAAAAAATAGGCTTTGCGAATATCCCCCTGCGCCGTTTCGGGAAACGGACGAAAATCTTCGTGAAAATAGCTGAAATTCGGCAAGGGAGGCAAATCTTGGGTCAGGCTGATTTTATTTTTTTCCAAAATCAACATCTCGGGACGGCTGAGTTCGGCTTCTTTTGCCTCTAATTTTTGTGCAATTTTCAATAAAACATTGACCAAATACGCCACACTGCTGCGTGTAGTGCCGATATTGGTCATAAAAAGCACTGTATTTCGAGTGGTTTTATTGACTTGAATACCAAATTCGTTCATAAGGTATTCGCGCTTAAAAGTATCGCCGTCAATACCGGTTTTTCCGATAAAAAGCGTGATTTTAGTCGGGTCGAGGACAAAATGGTCGTCCTGCCAAGCCTCGTCCATATTTGCCCAACCTTTCTCAACATCGTAATATTGCATGATTCCGGAGGGGCGATATCTTTCGGGAATGAGTTCTTGAATGGTAACAATGCTGAAATATTTGCTGATAACCGGCTCATTTGTAACCTTTTCCCTCAAAATCATTGCCATTTCCACACTTTTTTCGACAAGTTCGTAGCCTTCGAGTTCTGCCTGACGGCGACCGACATCAAGCGAAGCCAAAATTTGATAATTCGGCGAAGTTGAAGTATGCGTCATATAGGCTTCGTGAAAAGCATCTTCCGCTTTTCGCTTAAATTCTTCATCAAAAACATGAATCATAGACCCTTGCCGCAGCGAAGTGAGCGTTTTATGCGTTGATTGAGTCGCATAAACCCGAATTTTAACTTTTTCGGGGTCGGGCAAAGCGGGAATGTCGCCCGGATTGAGCGTGCGCAAATGCGCCTGATAGGTGTCGCGATAACGAACGGACTTGTATTTTTTGGACAATTTTGCGGCATTGTACATTGCGGTACGAATCCTAAAAGTATAGGAAAAGCCGGCAAAAGCAAACCACGCTTCGTCCCAAATAAAAATCATGTCGGGTTTGATACTCAGCACCATTTCCATCACTTTTTCGACATTATAAACAATGCCGTCGAAGGTACTGTTGGTGAGCAAAAGCAATTTCACACGGTCTAACAAGCCCGCTTCTTTCAATTCGAGCAGGCGATGTTTGATTTCTTCGGGCGGAATTCCGCCGTACATTGTAAAATCTTCAATCGGATAGGAGTCCAAATATACCACTTGCGCCCCCGCCAACAACATGCCGTAATGGTGCGATTTGTGGCAATCGCGGTCAATCAGCACTATGTCACCGGGTTTTATTAGGGCTTGCACGACAATTTTGTTGGCGGTAGAAGTGCCGTTAGTGGCAAAAAAAGTCAATTTTGAGCCGAACGCCATTGAGGCATATTCTTGCGCTTTTTTGAGCGGACCTGTCGGCTGCAAGAGGGAGTCCAAACCGCCCGTTGTCGCGGAAGTTTCTGCCATAAATAAATTTCTGCCGTAAAAATCACCCATGTCAGCAATCCAATTTGAACTGAAAACAGAGTTTCCGCGCGAAATCGGCATCGCATGAAAAACGCCCGTCGGACGTTTGCTGTATTTGACCAAAGCATCAAAAAACGGCGTTTCAAATCGCTCCTGAATACCTTTTAAAATGCTCAAATTCAATTCTTGCCCGTCTTCTTGCCGGTAAAAAATGCGGCGAAAAAGCAATAGTTCGTCGCTTTTTACCTTATCG
Organism: Bacteroidota bacterium; assembly: GCA_052033485.1. Classification (GTDB taxonomy): domain Bacteria; phylum Bacteroidota; class Bacteroidia; order Cytophagales; family Bernardetiaceae; genus JBPOJO01. The sequence continues at coordinate 14,929 of JBPOJO010000137.1, forward strand.
AGCGAAGTATCGGTGATATAAAATAAATCCACTTCGGGACGGAAACGACGCAACAAAGAACCGAGTTTCATGCCGAGTTCTTTTTCGGAAAGTTTTTCAAATTTCGCATATCGGTCTATACGCGCAATAAAAGAACGAATGTGTTTTAACTTATTTTCCGACAAAAAAGGCACGCCGTAACGAATAACGCAAGATTGAATGTAAGGATTAAAAAGCATCGCTATCAGCGCGTCTTGAAAAGAGCGGGCAAAAACCACTTTGTAGACAAATTTTTCGTCCGACGATTGAATTTCTTCCAAATGTTTTTTCAAATCCTCTTGCTCCGAAGGCGAAAGATTGTCGGTGATTAAAATCTCAAAATAATGTTGGTTGGCTTTTTCACCTTTTTTGCGCTGTTTTTCATTGTGAAAAATATTGCTGCGAAAAGATTGAGTTGTTAAAGAGCGAATAATTTCACCTAAACCGTTCATTAAAGCGCGAAATTCTCCGCGTGAAAAATGCTGTTGCAGGTCTAAAAGTGCCTCCGTTCCGGGATACGCCCAATAGCTTTCCATCGTTTCGAGAATTTCAAAAATGCTTTGAATTTGTTGTCGCAAGTCGGCTTCTTCTTCGGGGTCATTTTTTCTTTTCGCATAAAGCATAGCGTTCGATTTGAGGCTTTGCCAAACGTCCGTGCGATATTGATTGATATTGAAATAACGACTTGTCGGCGGCAAAAATTTTTCATTAAACAAGTTTTGAGCGGTATTGTCCATGTTGTTTGATTTTTTTTGTGAATAATTTTTTGACTGATGACGCGGTAAAAATCCGGTCAAAAACACCCAAAAAGATTGTTTTTTTTGTGCATGATTTGATGCACAAATTACTAAAATTTTGTGAAAATGATGCAGATTGTTTAAATATTTGATGAATATTTTGTGAAAAGGTTTATTTTCGAGGCAAAATAATTTTTAAATGACAAAAAAAGTAAATATTTGAAGGCGTTCTTCGCTGTTTTAGGAGCGGCTTTGGGCGATAAAAAAAAGCAATTCGGCGAAGTTATGTAACTTTTTTGAGGAAAAAATAAAAAATAATGCAACATTTGCAGGCTGAATATCGTTTGGAAACATAAAATTCACCAAACTGTCAAATAAGGCAGACAAAATTAATTTTCGATTTTTGTCGTTTAGTCAATTTTTTTTGTAAGTTTGCGGCGTTTTTATCAGAAAACTGTTTTAAATATGGAAAAGAAAGAACAAGTTCGTTATTCAAGAGAGGATTTAGATGAGTTTGAAGTTTTGATTGACCAAAAGCTTGAGCAATCGCGCAAGGAATTGGAGCATATTAAAGATTCTCTCTCGCGCATTGATGAGACCTCGCAGAGAGGCAACTTTGAAGACGGGGTTGAATCGCACGAAAAAGAACATCTCATGCAATTAGCGGCTCGCACACAAAAATTCATCAGTGATTTGGAGCGTGCAAAATTCAGGATTAAAAACGGCACTTACGGAATTTGCGTCGAGACCGGCAATCTCATTCCGAAAGAGCGTCTTCGCGCCGTTCCGCACACGCAACAATGTATTGAAGTCAAGCTAAAAAGAAAGTAAGACATACAAAGCGAGGCAAAACCTCGCTTTTTTTGCTTTTTGCGTTTTTTTATCAGTATTTTTAGCCGGTTTGCAAAAGAGTGTACCGCGAGCTTCAGCTTGCGAC
>JBPOJO010000170.1:0-10872 GCA_052033485.1 Bacteroidota bacterium
AATGATTTAGATTTTTTTTGTGAATACATAAAAAAAGCAACAGATATAAGCATTTTTGTTTTTTTTCTCAAAAAAAAGTAATATTGCGGTATGCAGCAAAGACTTTAGTCTGTGAATCTTAAGCATAGATTTTTGCTTGTGCTTTACGTTATTGTTAATATATTTAAAAATATTTATCAAAAAAATATGAAAAACATTTTCGCAAAATTCACGGCTCTTTTTACGCATCTCTTGGTTTTAGCGGTCGTTTTGGAAGTTACAGCCCGCTATATTTTCGGAAAATCATCTGCGGCAATTTCGGATATGGAAGTATACGCTTTTTCGGTCGTTATTTTATTCGGCGGCACGGTGGCACTTTTTAAAAATTCGCACGTGAACATTGACCTTCTCTACGGCAAAATGACCAATTCGCACAAAAAATCGGTGCAAATAATTTCGGTAATATTTTTTTTAGTTCCGTTTTGTGCCGTAATCATTTTTTCGTCTTATGATTACGCCCTTACCTCATTTTTTTTAAATGAAAAATCAACCGACCCGGGCGGCTTGCCCTACCGTTATTTGCTCAAAAGCCTTATTCCCTTGTCTTTTTTTGCCCTGCTCGCGGCAGGCATAAAGGGGATTTTTGAAAAAAAAATGTAGTTTTTTTCTCCGCGTACAACAGATTTTAATCCGTTAAGTTACACGGAAAAGAGCGTGTCAGAAATTTTTTTAATAAAATATGATTTTATTGTTTGCATTTTAAGCCCAATTATGCTGATTTTTTTGGCAAAAATTGCTGTAGAATCATCAAAAAATCGCTGTTGAAAATGCACAAAATTGAAATAAGAGAATTTTATTTTGGATTGAATATGCTAAAATTGGCTTTTCAGACAGCCTCATGCGAACTTTTTTCGTCATTCGGCATACAAAATATTAAAAATTCGTAATTGTTTAGTCGGCGTGTAGCGCGAGCTTTAGTTTGCGGATTTGGAGAAAGGTGTCTTGAAACAAGCAAATGTAAGGTCGCAAGCTAACGCTCGCGCTACATTCTTGGGCAAACCGGCTAAATAGTTACAAAAATTCTTATTTTTTTATTGTGCAACAGCAAAAGATTGTCGGGGAAAATTAGATTTCAGAAGTTTGCAGAAATTCAAGAGAAAAAACTATTTTTTGAGTGAAAGTTGAACAAATTTCTTTATCTTGCCGAAAAAAAAATCATGCAAATACATCTCTTAAAAGGCGATATCACGGAATTGCAAGTTGACGCAATCGTGAATGCCGCAAAATATACCCTCATGGGCGGCGGCGGCGTAGACGGCGCAATTCACGCAAAAGGCGGTCCCGAAATTTTGGAAGAATGTAAAATTATCAAAGAAAAACAAGGCGGCTGTTCACCCGGCGAGGCGGTTTACACAACGGCAGGGCAATTAAACGCGCGTTATGTCATTCATACGGTCGGTCCGATTTGGCACAACGGCACAAAAAATGAGGCTGAAATTTTGCGGTCTTGCTACTTAAATTGTTTAAAAATAGCAGAAGAACTGCGCCTGAGCAGCATTGCATTTCCGAATATCAGTACGGGCGTTTACAATTTTCCGAAAGATGAAGCAGCCGAAATTGCCGTCAATACGATTAAAAATTTCCCCGCGGAATTTGTCAAAGACGTGCATTTTGTTTGCTTTGACGCGGATAATTTTTATTTTTACAAAAAAACACTCTCAGTTTCGGCTTAAATTCAATGTTTGAAACGTTTTTTAAAAGTAGTTCGCAATTAGTGCAAAAAAAACGAAATGCAACGTAAGCATTAGTTTGCGAAAACGCCGATTTGTCGGCACTTTTTTGCTCAAAAATTAACAGTTCATGGAAAACTGTTTAGCTAAGTATTTGTTCAAATTTATTTGTGAAAATAAATCTGACCGCAGTTGTTTGTGTCCCCACAAGCGACTTGCAGTACAAATGAAAAAGTTACTTGTGAGGACACAAACAACGGCGGGGAAAACTGTTAATGGCTAATTGACTGAAAATCAACTTAAAAAAAAACAATTTATCGCCCGAAGGGAAATAAATTTTTTTCAATCTTTTTTACAAAAAAATAAAACTATGTCATCACTCAAAACGAATATTTATGTTAAAATTTTGGCAATATTTTTTATTGCCATGATGCTTTTGATACCTTCTTTGATGATTTTAGGATTAATTTCGGAAAGGGAAGCGACGCAAAATGATGCTATTCGTGAGGTGAGTTCAAAATGGGGCGAGGCGCAAACCCTCTCCGGTCCTTTTTTGACAATCCCCTACACGCGCTATTTAAAAGAATTTTCCGGCAAAGATTCTGTTTTGAAAATAGTTCCGGTGAAAGAATACTTGCATATTTTGCCTAATGAGCTGAATGTCAAAGCGGACATTACGCCTGAAAAACGTAATCGCGGTATCTATGAAATTGTGGTCTATAATGCCAAAGTGAAACTCTCGGGCAATTTTTCGGAAATTGATTTTTCAAAATTGGATATTCCGCTGAAAGATATACATTTTGATAAAACGCATTTGACGGTCGGAATCAGTGATTTAAGAGGCATTGAGCGGCAAATTTCTTTGAAATGGAACGGCAATACCGCAGCTTTTAACCCCGGTGTAGTCAGTTCGCACGTCGTTTCGAGCGGCATCAATGCGGAAGTCGAATTTAAAGCTGTTGACAGTTTGCAGTGCCAATTCGGACTTGAAATTGATTTGAAGGGCAGTCAATATTTGCATTTTGTACCGCTCGGCAAAACAACCGATGTGAGTATGCAATCAACATGGGCGAATCCGAGCTTTAACGGGGCTTTTTTGCCGGACAAACGCGATGTGAGCGAGCAGGGTTTTACGGCAAATTGGAATATTTTACACCTCAATCGCAATTTTCCGCAAATGTGGACGGAAAATGCGTATTCCGTGCATGAAGCGGCTTTCGGAGCGGATTTGCTTTTGCCTGTAGACAATTATCAAAAATCGTATCGCAGCGCGAAATATGCAATTCTTTTTATCGGCTTTACTTTCCTTGTTTTCTTTTTTATTGAAGTAATGAACCGAATTTTCATTCACCCTGTTCAATATATTCTTGTCGGCATTGCGTTAGTGGTCTTTTTTACCTTACTGTTGGCACTTTCCGAGCACATTCCGTTCAATTCGGCATATTTTGTTTCGATGGCAGGCACGCTTTTTCTTGTGGTCGGTTATGTCAAAGCGATTTTGAAATCATGGCGACTTTCGGGACTTATCGGCGGCATGACGGGGATTTTGTACGGATTTATTTTTGTCGTGATTCAACTGCAAGACTTTGCTTTATTGATGGGCAGCGTCGGAATTTTCATCATTTTAGGGCTTGTCATGTATTTTTCGCGTAAAATTGATTGGTACAATTTGAATTTGTCTGAAAATGAAAACCGTGAAAATACTTAGAAAATGAATCGTAAAAAAACAAAAAAACAGTTTTTCGATAGGCAACCCTTTCGCAAACTGTTTTGTCTGTATATCGGCAAGTAAAATTAAGATTTTAAAACCGCTCGACAGCTTTTGTACCTAAAACAACGATTTTCTTGCCTTTCTACATTCAAAATGTAATTTTTATGAAAAAATTTTTACTCTTGCTGTATATTTCTGCACTCAGTTTTGCTTGTGCAAAAATTGACATTCAAGAAAACTCAGGCAAGCCAAACGACGAGAACACCGAAAGAAATTATTACCTCACCGAACCGCACGGAACGGTTTTGATTGAACTTGCGCACGAGGCGGAAATGACTGCTGCCTTTTCCGTAAGTGTTAAAAAAAAACCTAATGCCGGCAATTTGGAACTTTCGGAAAGCGGGTTATATCGCTACCGTCCATTTTTTTCCGTTGCTCCGCCCGCAGGGGACTCTGTTCTTTTCGAAATTAATCAAAACGGGCATTTGAGCATCTTTAAAGCCAATATTCTGTTTACTCAAAAATCCACTTTGCCTTGTGAAGGCGGAGCACAAACCGATACTTTTTCTTTGCGCACGGATACTGTTTCGACGCTCTATATTCGAAAAAATGACGTTTTTTGCTCCCCTGTTCGCCGCGAAAATGTCAAAATTTTTGAGCAGACCAATGGCGGCGAATTGAGCTTTTCGGGAGAAGAGTTAATTTACCGTCCGAAAGATAATTTTTCAGGGGAGGACAAATTTATTTATCAAGTGCGAGAAGAAAACGGCAAAATACATTATGCGGAGGTCTTTTTGCAGCTCAATCCCGCCCTTAATCCTTGCTTTTGGACGTTGCGCCCCGATGAGTTTTCATTTAGAGTATCGGCGGATTCTTTAGGCTCTGAGCCGTCATTGTTGAATTTGCCATTATTTGACAATGATGAACTTTGCATCGAAAAAACGGATTGGAGTACTTTTAAAATAACGAAAGCTCCGAAAAAAGGCTCGCTCAAAGTCGACAATTTGCCGAACGAACGAAAAAAAATCGGCTACGTCGCTACTTTTCCTTTGCCGCTTGAAGATGAATTTGAGTATGAATTATGCCCTAAAAGCGGTGCATGTCAGCGCGTAAAAGTGCTTATCAACATAGGACACAAATGACATTTTCGACAAAGTTTTTTTGTTTTAAAAACTTTTTTGCCGCCTTAAATGTTTATATTTGCACTTTATTGTGTTTGAAATTTTTAAATGTCATTTTGAAATTTATTTTTTATGTATCCTGAGCATGTCATTACACCGATGAAAAACGAACTCGTAAGTTCGGGTTTCAAGGATTTATCAACGCCCGAAGCAGTCGAAGAGTTTATGAACAAAAAAGGCATCGCTTTTCTTGTCATTAATTCTGTTTGCGGTTGCGCGGCGGGAGCTGCACGTCCGGGGGCGCGTATGGCTTTACAAAAAGCAAACAAATTACCGGAAAATTTAGGCACTGTCTTTGCCGGCTTTGACATCGAGGCGACAAAAAAAGCGCGCGAATATATGCTTCCTTACCCTCCGTCTTCCCCTTCAATGGCGGTTTTTCGCGACGGAGAACTTATTCATTTTTTGGAAAGGCATCATATTGAAGGACGCAATGCCGAAATGATTGGCAATCACCTTGCCGAAGTTTTTGAAGAATTTTGCAAAGAAGAAGCCTAAAAAACTTTTCGGCACATTCCGAACTCGCCGCGCATTTGCGCCTTAGGGCAAAGTTTTTAAAAATAAAAATGAACAATGAAGAATTTACTCTTTGTAAATTTCTCATTGTTCATTTTTATTTTTAAAAAAGTAACTGTTTCGCCGGTGTGTACCGCGAGCTTTAGCTTGCTTATGGAAAAGCCCGAATTTAAAGTCGCAAACTAAAGCATGCGCTGCATTCTTGGGCAAACCGGCAAAATATTACAAAAATCGCACAATTAAAGTGCCAAACCGTGTGTTTTTGGCTTTTGCCTAATGTTGCAATTTTTTTTGAATTTGCACAATTTTTTTAATAAAAAAGCGTACCTTTGTTTTGGAAAAGTCGCAACTGTTTTTTTGAGCTAATAAAAAAAATTGATAAAATTGCCCTTGATTGTGTCTGAACGAACGACAAGTGCGAGAACTGACGGGGTATCTTGCCGAGAGTACCGCGAGCTTTAGTTTGCGATTTATCACCTTAAAATCGCAAGTTGATAGCTTGCGGTACACTCGGGCTGAGTAATAAAATTTTTTGTAATTTTTTAGCTTGTTGACAAAAGATTGCACTGTAAGCAATCTTATTGTACCGCAAAAAAGCTAAATTTAGCCGGCAAGATGCCGACAATACTATCAGGCTGATGTAGTTAAATTTTTTTTTTATGATTGTTTGCGCTCAAGAAAATCAGTTTTGAAAAATAAGGCGACCGACAGAGAGGAATGTTAAAATAATGCAAAATACACCGAAAATTCATGTGAAATTGAACGACATTGCGCCCCGACAAAGGGACATTCGTTCGCTAAACCTTGCCGAACTCGGCGATTTTTTGGCGCAAAAAGGGGAAAAAAGCTTTCGCGCCAAACAAATTTTTGAGTGGATTTGGCAAAAATCCATGACGGATTTTGACCTCATGCACAATCTTTCGCATAAATTGCGCGAAATATTGAAGGAGGAATTTGCATTTTATCCCGTCAGTGTCGCCGAAGAGCAAGTCAGTTCGGACGGAACGGTTAAATCGGGCTTTCGCCTGCACGACGGACATTTGGTGGAGGGTGTGCTTATTCCTGTCGCCGATGAAGACCGCATGACGGCTTGCGTGTCCTCGCAAGTGGGCTGTTCGCTTTCTTGTAAATTTTGCGCAACGGGCTACATGGACAAAAAAAGAAATTTAGAACCTGCCGAAATTTACGACCAAGTAGTTTTGATAAACAGACAAGCCCTTAAATTTTTCGGAAAACCACTGACAAACATCGTTTTTATGGGCATGGGCGAGCCGCTTTTGAATTATCAAAATGTGATGGAAGGTATCGAAAAAATTACCTCGCCCGAAGGTCTGAACATGGCTTCGCGCAGAATAACCGTTTCGACTGCCGGAATAGCCAAAATGATTGTTAAATTAGCCGATGATAATGTGAAATTTAACCTTGCGCTTTCTTTGCATGCGGCTAATGACATGAAAAGAAATCAAATAATGCCGATTAACGACAGCAATAATTTAAAAGTTCTCGCCTCGGCTTTGCAATATTTTTATCAAAAAACCAAAAACAGAATTACGTTCGAATATATTTTATTCAACCGTTTTAATGACCAAATGAAAGATGCGGAAGAGCTTGCCAAGTTTGCCCGAAAAATCCCTTGTCGCATCAATATTTTGGAATACAATCCGATTACGGAAGCTGATTTTGCCAAATCGAAAGAGGAAAATATCAATGCTTTTGCCAAAATTTTGAACGACAGAGGCATTACTACGACCGTCAGAAGAAGTCGCGGAAAGGATATTGACGCGGCTTGCGGACAATTAGCCAATAAAAAAAGCGAAAACCATGAAAAATAAAAATTTGATTTACGCCGCCGTTCTTTTTCAATGTTTGATTATCGTCGGCTTGTTTGTAAAAGCGTTTTATCCCTTGCTCACGGGCGAAGAAGTTGTTTTGAAGACAATTCCTTACGACCCGCGCGATATGTTTCGCGGAAATTATGCCGTGTTGAATTATGATTTTAACAGTTTGGATTTAAAGCAAATGCCCAACGATTTAGACACGCTCAGCAGTTATACTTTCGGCGATGTTTTTTTTCTTGAATTGTCAAAAAAGGGCGATTATCACGAACCGACGGGCATTTGGACAAAACAACCCGAAGGAAAAATTGCCATGCGTGTTTTTTTTGAATCCGGTTACGAAAAAAGTTTGCGGATAAAAACGGGAATTGACAGCTATTTTACCAATCCCGTAAATGCCAAAGAAATTGAGAAAAAAATCCAAAACAACAACGACAGTTTGACGACCGCTGTTTCTGTAATGATTGCCAAAAACGGACAATCGCGTATTAAAGAACTGAATTTCAGATATTTAAAATAAGCATGAAAAAATTTTATGTCATTGCGGGTGAAAAATCCGGTGATATGCACGCCGCAAAATTGATTTTCGCGCTCCGTGAAATTTATCCCGATGCGGTTTTCAGAGGTATAGGCGGCGATTTGATGGCAGAACAAGGGGCTGAGTTGGTTTTGCATATTCGTCAGACGGCTTTTATGGGTTTAACTGAAGTGATTAAAAATTTGCCTCGCATCAAAAAAAATTTCAAAATATGTCGAAAAGATTTGCTTGACTTTGCGCCTGACCTGCTGATTTTAGTGGATTACCCCGGTTTTAATCTCAAAATGGCGGATTTTGCCAAAAAAAACGGCTTAAAAACGGCATGGTTTATTTCTCCGAAGCTTTGGGCGTGGAACACAGGGCGTGTTGAAAAAATAAAAAAATATGTTGATTTAATGCTTTGCATTTTGCCTTTTGAGCAAGATTTTTATCAAAAATTCGGCTATACGAAAACAGCCTACATCGGCAATCCGATTTTAGACACGACCGAAAAATTTGCTCCCGATATTCATTTTTCCGAAAAAAATCAAATTAAACGAAAAGTCATAGCACTTTTACCCGGCAGTCGTCAGCAAGAATTGCGGCATAATTTAGCCGTAATGACTGCCGCCGCGCAGCATTTTTCGGACGAATACGAGGTGCTTGTTGCGGGCATTTCTGCCTTGCCGGTTGCCCTTTATGAGTCGGCAAAAAAGGCAGGTTTTAAAATTATTGATGACCAAACTTACGATATTTTATCCGTCGCGCACGCGGCAATCGTTGTTTCGGGCACGGCAACTTTGGAAACGGCAATTTTTAACGTTCCGCAAGTCGTTGTGTACCGTATGAATTTTTTCACCGCCTTGTTTGCATGGTTAGTGGTTAAAATTCCTTTTGTTTCGCTTGCGAATCTCGTTGCCGAAAAAGGGGCAGTCAAAGAGCTTTTGCAGTACGATTGCAGTGAAAAAAAGCTAAAAGTAGAATTGCTAAAAATCCTCTCCGGTGAAGTGCGCGAGAATATTCTTGCCGATTATGCACAAATGCACATCAAATTGGGCAAAAGCGGTGCTTCTTTTCGGGCAGCCGATGCGATAAAAAATTTGCTTGAACAATAATTGCTGTTTTTTTTCAAAAGTGTGAAAAAAAGAAGCCCGTGTCGAGCATTCGCATATTGCGGATAATTTTTTCCCTAAATTCGCAAGCTAAAGCTCGCGGTACATGCTAAATTCGCAAGCTAAAGCTCGCGGTACATGCTAAATTCGCAAGCTAAAGCGCGCGGTACATGCTAAATTCGCAAGCTAAAGCTCGCGGTACATGCCCAAATCGCAAGCTAAAGCTCGCGGTACATGCCAAGTTCGCAAGCTAAAGCTCGCGGTACATGCCTAATTCGCAAGCTAAAACGCGCGGTACATGCCAAGTTCGCAAGCTAAAACGCGCGGTACATGCCAAGTTCGCAAGCTAAAACGCGCGGTACATGCCGGCTAAACAGCTTCAATATTTTTAAAACGGCGGATTGTTCATCACATCTGAATTGCCGCCGACAAACGAACTTTCTTGATTCACTTTGCTCACAAGCCTTGTCGGTTTGTCCGAACCGACCGAATCTCCGAATGTATTCGGAGAATATGAACTTTCATAGACCTCCACAAAAGACGCAGTTTCGTTCCAATCTTTAAATTTAGTGTATTGCCCCAAAAACCTCAAAGGCACATCTTCCAACGAACCGTGCCGATTTTTGGCAATTATCACCTCCGCAAGCCCCGTTGTCGGCATTCCCTCCGCTGTTTGCGTAATCCCGTAGTATTCAGGGCGATACAAAAATAAAACTTGGTCAGCATCTTGCTCGATTGAACCCGATTCGCGCAAATCCGAAAGTTGCGGACGTTTGTCGCCTCCTCGTGTTTCTACCGCACGACTCAATTGAGAGAGCGCAATCACAGGGACATCGAGTTCTTTTGCCAAAACTTTAAGATTTCGGGAAATTCCGGCAATTTCCTGCTCGCGGTTGCCTGATTTATTGAGGTCGCCCGACATGAGTTGCAAGTAATCAATGACTATCATTTGAATGTCGTGCTGCGATTTAAGGCGACGGCATTTTGCACGCAGTTCCAAAATCGAAATACCGGGTGTGTCGTCAATGAAAATTTTGGCTTCCGCGAGACTTGCCGTGCGGCTAATGAGGTTATTCCATTCCTCTTGCGTCAATTTTCCGTTGCGAATTTTATCGCTTTCAATTTCCGCTTCGACAGACAAAAGGCGGTTTGCCAACTGTACGGCGGACATTTCTAAGGAAAAAATAGCGACGGGTTTTCTGAATTCGACGGCTGCATTTCTCAAAGCGGTCAAAACAAAAGCGGTTTTTCCCATAGCGGGTCGGGCGGCAAGAATGACCAAGTCCGATTTTTGCCAACCGGAAGTAACGCGGTCGAGGGCAGTAAAACCCGAACCGATGCCTGTTAAGCCGTCTTTATTGTCTTTTTTGGCATTAATTTCTGAAATTGCGGTATGAAGAATGGTCTTCATGTCGGCATAATTTCGGCGAATGTGCATCTCCGAAACATCAAAAAGCGATTGCTGCGTTTTGTCCAAAAGCGCGAAAACATCACTTGTGTCCTCAAAAGCATCTCTTGTAACTTCACTTGAAATTTCTATCAACGAACGTTTAATTGCCTTTTCGGAAATAATGCGGGCGTGCGCAATGATGTGTGCAGCCGAACTCACGCGCTTTGTGAGCATGGTAACGGAAAACGCTCCCCCGACAAACTCTAAATCTCCGCGATATTTTAACTTTTCAACAACAGTTAACAAGTCAATCGGCTCGGAAGCGGCGGATAAATCTAAAATTGCTTCATAAATTTTTTTATGCCTGTCGGTGTAAAAAGAATCGGGTTTGAGTATGTCTTCGACATGACTCAAAGCTCCTTTTTCAATTAACAACGCTCCTAAAACCGCCTCTTCCAAGTCAATAGATTGCGGCGGCACTTTTCCTGCCTCTTCATAAGGGAGGATATTAGCTTTACTTTTTGTCCTTTTTGATGGTATTTTTTCACTCATAGCTCCGCAAAGTTAAAACAGAGAAACCAAAAAATGCGCCTTACGTAAGAAATGATGAAAAAAAATTTTTTTTGAATTTTTATTCCTCAAAAGAAAGTGCATTTTTAGTTTTTTGACAAAAAATAACTTTCTGATTGCAATTATTTGCACACTGTTTAGCCAAAAAAATGTACCGCGAGCTTTGGCGTGCGAATTTAAGGAAAAAATATCCGTTCTCAAGCTAAAGCTCGCGGTACATTTTTTTGTCTAAACAATGTGCAAATAATTTCAATCAGAAAGTTATTTTTTGTCAAAAAACTAAAAATGCACTTTCTTTTGAGGAATAAAAATTCAAAAAAATTTTTTTTTC
>JBPOJO010000432.1:0-11735 GCA_052033485.1 Bacteroidota bacterium
AAAATCACATTCGCCCGATAAGTCTTTGCTGCTGTCGACGGTCAAGTCTTCACCCGAATAAAAGGTTATTTTCTTTTTGTAGTGTAAGGCTATTTCGGACAAAATAGGCGAAATAATGCGTTCCGACTTACTTTTTTCGTTTGTCAGCGGCAATTCTTCGGCAACTGCCAAACTCTGTTTGAGCCATTCGGAAGGCTCGATTGGCGTTATGCTGTCAAAAAGAGGCAATTCAAATTCCTCTAATTTCAGCGTTTTCAGCGTATATTTGAAATTTTTGTAATTACTGTAGCCCATATCATTTTTATTTTCCGAACAAAATTACAATTTTTTTTTAGATTCTCTTGTTTCTTATGATTTTTTTCGGTACGGCGAGATTTATTCTGAATTGCAACAGCGCGAATTTATATACAGATATTTCTAAAATACTTGTATTTTTTTTTGATTGCCGGCAAGGAAATGTCAGAAAAATCACAAGTAATTCTGTTCAAATCCTTAAAAAAAGAAGCTCTATTATAAGGCTACGGTTCTTGTGTGTCAAAAACAACCTCGCCGGGCGAATTATTGCCGCCTCGTTTTGCACGCAAATTTGCCGCTGTGCGCAATTCCCTTTGCATTTCTGAAAAATCATATTCAAGTTCGCCCGTTTTACTGTTCAAAACCGTTTCGGCACGAAAATCAATCGCAATTTCCGCAAGTATTTTTTTAAGTTCGTCGGAGGCAATAATTTCTTGAATATTTTGCTTACTAAGCTCATTTCCAAGCGATTGTAATGAAATTTTGATGCCTTTCATTCGGCTAATCACTCTCAGCACACGTTTCCTGCGATTAGTTTCCAATCTTTTTTGATTTTTTTCGGCAAGCGAAAAACTTCTTATCAAGGGGACAGCAAAGAAAATCACGGAAAAAATCAGCGGAATATAACCCGCAAGCCAACGCAACCAAGCCGCATCGGGGATTCCGAAAAAACTTGAATAAAAACCGCTCAGACCGACAAAAGCAAAAATTAAGTTAAATAAATTCAAAGAAACCACTAAGGCGTTTTTTCCCGTCGAATTACCGGTGAGCAGATATTCAGGTTCAAATTCGTCCCAAAACCAAATTATTTTTTCCTTATTTTCCTGTGTTTTTGTCATAAATTTGTCAAACTGAGCGTATAAAACGCCGTTTTCACTCACTTCCGGCGTGCCCTCAAATCGCGAAATGACATCGGAAAACAATTTATCGGCGGTTTCTCCCTGTGTGCCGTTTAAGAATTTAACTTCTGTTAAAGATAAAATTCCTTTATTTTTTTGGATATATGCGGCAATTTCTTTTTGAAAAGCTAAATCGTCATGCTTAACGCGCGGCATACCGAAAACAAAATCATAAACGGAGGATACGAAATTTTTACCCTCTTTTTTCTTGCTGATAGTATGCGGACGGGAATCGTATTGCAGTGATTGATAGCCGTTTAAGTCAGTTGAGTAATGCGTAGAATCCACAACGGTATTCCAATAAAAGACTTCCGCAAAAAGCCTGAAAATTCCGCCCACCGCATCTCCAATTCCAAAATCTGCGTCTCCGCCGCTGTCATCTGAAAAAAGTGCGACAATTTGAACGATGATAACGATTAATAAAACAATAAAAAAAACAATAAAATACGTTAATAGCGTAAAAGCTATCCAAATTCTAAAAAAAGTTTTAAAAGCCGCCCACATTTTTTCATACAATTCAGCACGAATTTCTTCCGAAGTTTTTTCTCCTCTGCGCAGCAAATTTCCGAAATCATAAATAATTTCACCTAAATCTGTTACCAATAAGCGACAATGATACTTTTTTAACAATTCGTCAAGTGCAATTTGAGCATCAAAAACAGACAAACCGGTTCCTGACGCAAGGTCATTGACTACGAACCTGCTTTTGTTTTGCAAAAAATTCTCGGCAGATTTAACGGGTGTGTTTGACATATTTTAGTCTTTTTATGAAAAAAAGCATTTCTGCAAAATTGAAAAAAAAGCAACAAATTAAAAAAAATTCTCTTAGCTGAGGCTCAAAACAAATTTAGTAAAATAAATTGCTTTTTTTTGCATTTTTCGTCAATTTTGCATAAAAAATATGGAGCAAAGTTTTCAAAATCTTTTTTTCCTCGGAATCGGAGGGATAGGCATGAGTGGAATTGCACTTTGTTTTCACCAAAGAGGATACAAGGTTGTCGGCTATGACCGCACGGAAACTCCTTTGACGCAATCGCTTGTTAATAAAGGGATTACGGTTTTTTATGATGAAAATATTCACTTGATTCCTGCCGAATTTTCACCCGAGAACACGCTCATTGTCCTTACGCCTGCCGTGCCGAAGGAGCAGGCGCAACGCTTGTACTTTGAGCAAAACGGATTTAAAATAAAAAAACGCGCGGAAGTGCTCGGAACACTAACTAACGATTTGTTTCAAATCGCAGTTGCCGGTACGCACGGAAAAACTACAACAAGTTCGATGATTGCGCACATCTTAAAAGAATGCCAAAAAGACCCGACGGCATTTTTGGGCGGCATAACGGCAAATTATGAAACGAACTTTTTACTTTCAGAAAACTCTTCCGGTGATAAAAACACATATTCGGTTGTTGAAGCAGATGAGTTTGACCGCTCTTTTTTGCATCTTCGACCCGAAATTGCAGTAATTACATCGAGTGATGCTGACCATTTAGATATTTACGGAGAAGCGGAAGAACTTGAAAAAACTTACGGAAAATTTGCCTCTTTGGTAAAAAAAATTCTTTTTGTGCACCAAGAAGTACCGCAAAATTTGCTTGTCGAAACGCAAAAAAATTGCCGTGTTATTTTTTACGGTATAGAAAAAGTACAAGATATGTCAAATGTTAATCAAGAAAAAGTACAAGCTTTTAACACGCGGGTAGAAGGCAGGAAATTTATTTTTGACCTGAACTATTTAGGAACAATTTACCGCAATTTTGAACTGCTCGTACCGGGTTGGCACAACGTCTGCAATGCAACGGCGGCACTTGCGACCGCACTTTCTTTAGGTATAAATGTTGATGAATTGCGAACGGCATTAAAAAAATTTCGCGGTGTGAAACGTCGTTTTGAATTTATTTTTGACCAAAATAAAACCACGTATATTGACGATTATGCTCATCATCCAAGCGAAATTAATGCTTTTCTTACATCAGTAAGAACTTTGTATCCTGAGAGAAAAATTACGGCAATTTTTCAACCGCATCTTTTTTCGAGAACACGAGATTTTCTTGAAGGCTTTGCGGAGGCACTTTCGGCGGCAGATGAGGTTTTATTAATGGAAATTTACCCTGCTCGCGAGCGTCCCATAGAAGGAATTACTTCGGAGTTTTTATTTTCAAAAATCAAAAATCCGAATAAAACACTCGTTAATTTTGACAATATTGAAAAAATATTACACACGAAAGAAATTGACGTTTTAGTAACAATCGGAGCAGGCGATATTGACAAATTAGTGCCTCGCCTCAAAATTTTCTGTGAAAATATTTGGAAATAACAAAAGATTAACATATTTTTCAACATGAAAACTCAGGCTTTTTGGGGCTTAGCAACAGTTTTGGTATTGATTTTGGCAGCCTATTTTTTTTCAATGCTTTCGGGCGGCGATAAAATGCTCAAAAATCTGACCGTCAACATCGAAAGTGGGAGCGATACAAGTCATTTTATCGGGAATGCCGATATTAAAAAAATGATAACGGAGCAGCTCGGAAAACAACTTTCCGACGTTCGATTAGACGATTTGGACACGAAAGCATTGGAACGTACTTTGCGGGAGAATATGTTTGTTGCCGAATGTCATGTTTCAAAAGACGTTGCGGGAAATTTGGTCGTTGACATTCGCGAAAATAAACCCTTGGCGAGAATTTTAACGAACTTTGGAAAAGGGGGATACCTCGCGGAGAACGGCGAAGTTCTTCCCCTTTCGGAGCGGTCTACGGCAAGAGTGCTGATGATTTGCGGAAGAGGCTCTGAAAAAATGTTAAAATCGGATTTTTGGAAAAGCGAAACCGGACAAAAGATTTTCAAATTTCTTGATTTTATCGAAAAAAATGAATTTTTGAAAGCTCAGGTGGCAGAGGTGCATTTTGACGAGCATTTAAACGCTGTTCTTTTTCCCCACATCGGAGACGAAAGAATCGAAATCGGAATGCCCGATAATTTTCAAAAAAAGTTTGAAAACCTGATGGTTTATTACAAAAAGATTGTTCCTTTTAAAGGTTGGCAAGCGTACAAAAACATCAACCTGAAAATTGACAATCAGATAATTTGCAAATAAAATTTTGAACCGAAACAAAAATTACCTTAGGGTATGAAAAAAATAGATACAAATAAAATTGTCGCGGCTATTGACATCGGCACTACTAAAGTATGTGCTATGATTGCAAAACAAGATGAATTCGGAAAATTACAAATTATCGGTCTCGGCAGGGCGGATTCGGACGGGGTGAAAGACGGTTCAATTTTAAATATTGATAAAACCGTTGAGGCTATCAAGTTAGCAATGAAAATTGCTTCCGAAAAAGCAAATGCAGATATTGAAATTGTCAATGTCGGATTTGCCGGAAAATCTATTAAAACATTTGTCAACAGCCTCTCTACGCCGGTTGCGTCTGTCGAAGGGACTGTTTCGAAAAGCGATTTAAGGAAATTGAATAATGACGTTCATCGCGTCGTTACCGAAAGTTCCAATCAAATTATTCATGTCATTCCGCAGCTTTATAAGGTAGACGGAAAACATACGACCAATAATCCTGTCGGCTTTCACGGTTCAAAATTAGAGTGTGATTTTCATATTATTACCGTGAGTTCGATTGATTTGAAAAAAATTAAAAAATGCGTTGAAGCTGCCGGTTTGATAATTGACCAAACAGTTTTAGAGCCTATAGCTTCAAGTAAAGCCGTTTTATCGGACGAAGAAAAAGAACAAGGGATTGCCATTGTCGACATCGGCGGCGGCACGACCGATATAGCCATTTTTCACGACGGCATCATTAAGCATACTTGCGTGATTCCGTTCGGCGGCAACATTATTTCGGCTGACATTCAAGACGGTTTGTCTGTTACGGCAACGCAAGCCGAAACTTTAAAAATAAAATTCGGCTGTTGTCTCGCGGGAGAAACCCAAGACAATATGTACGTTTCTATTCCGGGGATTCGCGACCGAACGCCGAAAGAAGTTTCGATGCAGAACCTATCTTCGATAATTGACGCAAGAATGGAAGAGATAGCCGATTGGGTTGCACTCGAAATCGAGCGTTCTAACTTGGGTAAAAAAATTAAAGCCGGCATTGTTATCACGGGCGGAGGCTCGATGTTGAAAAATGTCGACAAACTTTTCGAAATGCGCACCGGAATGGACGTTCGCATCGGTTTTCCGAATGAATTTCTCGGAAAAGGTTGTGAAGAAGAAGTCAAAAAGCCGATGTATTCAACAGGAATCGGGCTTTTGCTTGCAGGTTTTTATCCTCTTGATGAGCGTTTGGATTTTGAGGAAGAAACCGTATCTGTCGAAAAAAACAGGCAGGAAGAAAACGGAAGACAAACGGGAAATAATCCCGCAAAAGGCGACGATATCGTCAGTAAGTTTTTCAAAGTGGCTAAGTCAATATTTATTGATGACTTCAAAGACGGCGACAAAAACAACTGATTTAAGAATATTTGACAAACTGAAAAAAATAAGGGTATGAGTTCACAAGAAATGTCATCTTTCAAAACTAAAAATATGTCGAATATCATCAAAGTTTTCGGCATCGGCGGCGGTGGGAGCAATGCCGTCAATCACATGTTTAAGCAAGGTATTCGCGGGGTAGATTTTTTTGTCGTCAATACCGATATTCAAGCACTTCAAATGAGTCCTGTTCCGAATAAAATTCAAATAGGACTCCATCTCACGCAAGGGCTCGGCGCGGGTGCAAAACCCGAAGTCGGACGTGATGCCGCTTTGGAAAGCAAAGAGGACATCCGAGATTATTTGCAACAAAATACCAAAATGCTCTTTCTCACTGCCGGCATGGGCGGCGGAACGGGCACGGGAGCGGCACCCGTCATTGCCGAAATCGCGAGAGATTTGGGCATTTTGACCGTAGGAATCGTTACAGCACCTTTTCAATTTGAAGGAAAACCGAAACGCGACCGCGCTTTGGCGGGTATTGATATGCTAAAACAATATTGCGACACGGTGATTGTGATTTTGAACGACCGTTTACGCGACGTGTATGGCAAAGGAAGTATGACGGAGGCTTTCAGACAAGCCGATAATGTCCTTTTGAAAGCCGCTAAATCTATCGCAGAGATTATTACCGTTCCCGGCATCATCAACGTGGATTTTCAGGACGTTTGCACCGTCATGAGCAAAGCTGGTGCTGCCGTCATGGGGTCTGCTACTGCTGAGGGCGAAAACCGTGCAACAAGAGCTGCGGAAGGTGCCCTAACCTCGCCCCTGCTGAACAATACAGATATTTTTGGGGCGAAACACATTCTTTTAAGCATTGTTACCGGCACTGAAGATGATTTTCAAATGGAAGAACTTGAATACATCACGCAGTACGTACAAGACCAAGCGGGCGAGCAAGCCGAAGTTATTTTCGGACACGCAGTTGACCCTGATTTGGGTAAAGCCATTAATGTTACCATCATTGCTACCGGCTTTGATGCGCGACAAGAAATTCCCGAAAGAGTTATTGATAACAGAAGAATTTTTGATTTGGAAACAAACCGCAGAATTCAGTCTGTCAATCGCATTACGCCGACTCAAAACAACTTTAATGTTCGTTCGGGGGCGTTTGAAGACAATGATTTTTTTGAAGGGCAAAACGGAAAAACAGCCGTGCCGAAAGACCGAACTTTTGTCGCTCCCGAAGTGCAACAACCTTACATTGAGCCTAAACCGCCCGTTGTGAATGAGGTGAAGGAAAGTCGACAAGAACCGCCTGTTGTTGCACCGAATAATGACGTAAGAAAAGTGGTTTTTGATTTAAACAATGACGACTACAACAACAGCGAGCAAAAAAAAAAATCTGAACTGACCGAAAACGCTAAACCCGCTTTCAGTCCGCGCACGCAAAAGGCATTTTCCGATTTAAGCAATGACGAAATGAATGCGTTTCGCACGCCTGCATTTTTGAGAAAGAATGTAAAAATTGACCAAAACAATAATACGTCTTCTCAAAATATTTCACGTTATACCGTGGGAGGCAACGAAAATACCTTAGGGCAAAATAGGTTTTTGCACGATAATGCAGATTAAATTTTTTCTCATACCCTTACTAAGCTTGCAAAGTTGATGATTTTGCAAGCTTTCCTTTGTCGCTACGCTCATGGATTGTATAGCCCTCGAAGAGCTTGAATTTTTTTCTTATCACGGTTATTATCCCGAGGAAAATAAAATCGGAAACCGTTACAACATTGACATTTATGTTTATGCCGATGTGAGCAATGCCGCTAAAACAGACCGTTTGAGCGGAACTGTGAATTATGAAAAAATATTTCGGATTGCTAAAAAAAACACAGAAGAGAGTGTAAAACTGCTCGAACATCTTGCCTACAAAATTATCGGCGACCTATTTATCTCATTTCCCGAAGTTCAAAAAGTGAAAGTAAATGTTTGCAAATTTAACCCCCCAATCGGCGGCGTTTGTAAATGGGCAAAAGTAACTTTGGAGCGACTTCGCGAAGATGTGGTCGGAATTTAATTTTTTTTGGAAAAATTGACAAAAATGAAGAAAAAGGAAAACAGTTGTGATGCTTTTTTGCTTGAAAGTGCCTTTTCGGGCATATTTTTATATCTTCTGACGGCTGTTTTTATTCCTTATTTCATCGGCTACGAACCAAGTTGGCTGAATTTATTGAAAATCTATCCGATGTATGCACCCTTTGGTTTTATTTGGACAACATTAGATTGGCGCATCAGGAAACGCGGGGGCGAATATCTGCCCGCTTTTCTCCGAAAAATTATCGGAAAATCGGATAAAAAGAATGATAAATTTCTTGAAAAATAATGCATATATTTGTTTAGTGCTTGTTGTGAAGTAGCAAACAAAGGCGGGAAAAAATAAATTCACACTGCGTTATTCAAAACAATTCTACAAAAATGCAGTTGTAGTGAATGAAAAAACTGATTTTGTGCTTTGATTTTCAAAAGTAAAATTTTCACAAATCGTTTTTTTTATCACTATCAAATACTGTTGCCATGAATTTTTTTCCATTTTTAACATCTGTTTTGGCATTGGTTTTTTCCTGTCAAGCAAAGCCGAGCAAACAAGTATCCGAACTCGACGAGTTTGCCAAAAATGCGCAATCGGTGCATGATTTTACGATGAAATCCATTGACGGAAAAGAAGTCAGCCTTGCTCAATACAAAGGTAAAGCCATTTTAATTGTCAATGTTGCCTCTGAATGTGGTTTTACAAAACAATACAAAGATTTGCAAGCCGTGCATGAAAAAAACGGTGAAAAATTGGTCATTTTAGGTTTCCCCGCAAATAATTTCGGCGGACAAGAACCGGGTACGAACGAAGAAATCAATACTTTTTGTCAAAAAAACTTTGGTGTCAGTTTTCCGATGTTTGAAAAAATATCTGTTGCGGGCAAAGACCAACACCCGCTCTACCAATTTTTAAGTCATCAGGCAGGCGAAGAACCCTCGTGGAATTTTTGCAAATATTTAATTGACGAAAACGGAAAATTTAAGAAATTTTATAATTCTTCCGCTAAACCCGAAGATATTGCCGGTGAAGTCGTAAAGCTTTGATAAATAAGGATTTTTGCATAATTTTGCGCGCAAATTTTAATTTTTGCGTGCTTTTTTTTTACTTGACAAACACGGTTTCTTCTGATTATTTTATTTGACACAAAATTTGCATAAATTAGAAAAATCGTTCTTACTATGGAAAATTACTTAGAAAAAGAATTAAACGAAAAAATCAAAAACGACCTTGCCGTTTTTAATTTTTTGCGCTCCTACACTTTCGACGGAATGTGGTACATAAACCTTGAAAATCAAACGGACGAATGGGTCAGCCCTGAATTTTGGCATACAATCGGAAGAAATCAAGATTTTAATGCACCTTTGACAGCAATTTGGGAAAAAATCGTGCATGAAGAAGATGTTGATTATGTCAGAAAATTTTTTAAAAATATTTTTATGCAAAAAAATTCTCCCTATTTTTCCATACTTATTCGTTATTATCATGCCGACGGGCATATAGTTTTTATGCTTTGTAAAGGATTGATTATTAAGAATTTATCAAATAATATCTCGCGTCTTTTAGTTTTACTTTTAGATGTCAGTGAAAGTGAATTGAAAAAATTAAGCAATGATAAATTGTCTGTTTTTTGGTCAGAGGTCAATCAAATCGCACAAATCGGCGCGTGGGAAATAGAAATTTTTACCGGAAAAACGTATTGGAGCAGTGAAATTTATGAAATAGCGGAAGTTGAAAAAGATTTTATTCATAATTTAGACATTTCGCTCTCTTTTTTTGAACCCGAAGACAGAGAACGTTTGTTGTATGCAATTTATTTTGCCGTCGAAAATAAAACAAGTTTGGAACTTACCGCTCGCCTGAAAACCGCAAAAAACAACTCTAAAACAGTGAAAATCAGCGGAAAGTGTATTTCCCAAAATAAAACAACCGTTAAGTTGGCAGGTGTGATGCACGATATTACACTTATTTCGGAACAGCAAAAAATCATACATGAGCAAGAAAATTTTGCAAAAAATATTCTCGAAACCATGACTGACGGATTTTCCCTCATCAATGCTGCCGGTGAGCAGATTGATGTCAATCCGGCTTTTTGCAAAATGACAGGCTTCGACAAACACGAACTTATCGGTAAATCGGCTCCGCATATCTATTGGTATAAGCCTGATTATGAGCATATTATGGAATGTTGGCAAGACTTAGAAAAGAACGGAAAAGGTGAGTATGAAGTCCGATTTTGTCGCAAAAATGGCGAAGTGTTTTTTGTCTTAATTTCTGTTAATTCTATCAAAGACCAAAACGGAAATTTTGCCTATTTTTATGCCAATGTCAAAGATATAACGGCGAGAAAAATTTATGAACAAAATATTCTTTACA
The DNA here is from genome assembly GCA_052033485.1 of Bacteroidota bacterium. Classification (GTDB taxonomy): domain Bacteria; phylum Bacteroidota; class Bacteroidia; order Cytophagales; family Bernardetiaceae; genus JBPOJO01. The sequence goes on from JBPOJO010000432.1 coordinate 10,094, forward strand.
GCGAAAAGAAAAAAGAACTTATCATTGAGGGGACTAACGCCGGCACTTGGGAGTGGCACATTCAGCGTGGGGAAGTGATTTTTAATGAAAGATGGGCAGGTATTATTGGCTATACGCTTGCGGAATTGCAGCCGATTTCTCTCAATACGTGGTCGGCGCGCGTGCACCCCGAAGATTTAGTAACGGCAAATCAAAAGTTAAAGGCTGCTTTTGAGAGAAAAACGGATTTTTATCAAGCCGAATTCCGAATGAAACACAAAAACGGGCAATGGGTGTGGATTGCATCAAGCGGAAAAATTTTTGAAAGAAATGCAAATGATGAACCTTTGCTCATGTTCGGAACGCACATTGACATTACGGATAAAAAAACGGCGGAAGAACAATTAATTTCACTCAATAAAAAACTCGAAAAAACGCATCATATTGCACAAATTGGCTATTGGGAACTCGATATTATTCAAAATAAACATTTTTGGTCGGAAGGCTTAAAAGAGATTTTGGAAATGCCCGGCGAATATGAAATTTCGACAAGAATGTGCATTGATGCTTTCAAAAACGGTGAAAATCGCAAACTCATCACGGAAGCAATCATTGATTCTTTCACGCACGCAGCGGGGTTTGAGCATAAATTGCAAATCATAACCGCGACAGGGCGCGAAAAATGGGTGCGCGTGAAATCAGAACCGGTCTTGCGGGCAGGCAAGTGTATAAAAATTTTCGGCACAATTCAAGATATTCAAAAGCAATATGAATACGAAGAATTGATAAAAATGCAGAATGAAGAGCTGTTGAGTACGCAAGAAGAATTAAAATCGAACTTGGAAGATTTGCAAAATTTTCAGAAAAAACTCTGCGAAAACACGGCTTTGACGAACAAACAAAATGAAGTTTTGAAAAATTTTGCCGGCATTGTTTCTCATAATTTTCGCTCACACGCGGCAAATATCAGCGGACTTTTGGGCATTCTTGAAAGTGAATTTTCCGAAATTGCGGGCAATGAATTTTTTGACTATCTCAAAGAAGCCTCCGCTAAACTGACCGAATCAATCGAAAATCTCTCGCAAATTGCCAACGTTCATTTGCATAAAACACTCATTCTGAACCCTTTAAATCTTAAAAAACATCTACAAGACGTTGTTTCGACGGTCAAACTTGCTGCCAATGAAAAGAATATTCGCTTAGAAGATGCTTTGACGGGCAAAGAATTTGTCCTTGCAGAATCAAGTTACTTGGAAAGTATTTTGCTCAATTTTTTGACCAATGCCATAAAATATTCGGACGATAAAAAAGATTCTTTTGTCAAATTTTCGGCGATTTCCGAAGACGGTTTTTGGAAAATTTACATCGAAGACAACGGTATCGGCATTGATTTAGAAAAATACGGCGACAAACTTTTCGGAATGTTCAATACTTTCCACGGCAACGCCGATGCGCACGGAGTCGGATTGTATTTGACAAAAAATCAAACGGAAAGTATGGGCGGAAAAATTGAGTTTATCAGCGAAGTCGGCAGCGGAAGCACTTTTATCGTCAGTTTGCCCTGTGCAAATAATATCAGTTGGTAATTTTTTATATAATTTTTACCGCAGGTTCGCAAGCTAAAGCTCGCGGTACAATTTCGCAAGCTAAAGCTCGCGGTACA
>JBPOJO010000077.1:0-6323 GCA_052033485.1 Bacteroidota bacterium
CATTTTTCGACCATGTCTTGTGAGCCGACAATGTACGGAACACGTTGATGCAAACTTTCAGCTTTAATGTCCAAAATGTCTTTCAAACCGTCGGTTGCCGCACCGCCCGCTTGTTCCGCAATGTATGCCAAGGGGCTGCATTCGTACAAAAGGCGTAATTTTCCGTTCGAGTTTTTGGCAGTGCCGGGGTAGAGAAAAACGCCGCCTTTTTGCATATTTCGGTGAAAATCAGCAACTAAGGAGCCGATGTAGCGCGTCGAATAGCCTAAAGTTCGGCAATCCTCAATGTAATTTTTTAACTGCCCGTTAAATTGTTTAAACTGTGCTTCGTTGCAGGAATATATTTTTCCGTTTTTCGGAATAGAAAGCATGGTTTCTGAGAGCAAAAATTCGCCGATAGTCGGCTCGTGAATAAAACTGTGAACACCTTTTCCCGTAGAATAAACGAACATCATTGCCGTTCCGTAAAGGACATACCCGGCGAGTACTTGTTCACTGCCTTTTCTCAAAAAGTCGCTCGCATCAGGGCGTGTACCCGCAGGCGTGAGGCGGCGAAAAACGGAAAAAATTGTTCCTACGGGAACATTGACATCAATGTTTGAAGAGCCGTCGAGCGGGTCCATCGCAAGTACGTATTCCGCTTTGTCATTTCCGGTATAGATAATATCGTCATTTTCTTCCGATGCAATCGCCGCAATTCGTCCGGATTGCGTCAAATATTTGATAAATAAATCATTAGAAATGACATCTAATTTTTGTTGCACTTCTCCCTGCACATTTTCAGAGCCGGCTGCTCCGGTGATGTTCATGACCGCTGCGCGACTCAGCTCGCTGTAAATCATTTTGGCACAAAGCGAAACAGCATTTAAAATTCTCAATAAATCGGCACTTTCACCTTGAAAATCATTCGGGCGCATGCTGACAAAAGAATCCAAAACTAAAAATTTATCGTTGACTATTGCCATTTTTTTTCGTTTAAGTGTAAAAAAAGTAAGCGATTAGCCCAAACTGTACCGCCTGAACTTTTAGGGCTCAAAAAATCTGAAATTTCGCCGAAAGTTTGCAGACGGTACATTCTTTATGGCGGCTAAAAGGTATAAAAAAACATAGCTTTCGGGAAGTACCGAAAGCTATGCCGTAAAAAGCCTAAAAAAGCATGACTTTTAATTACTTCGCGAAAGATTTAGCCAAATCCAAAGCAACTTTTTTGATAACGCCCGTAACATTGTCGTCCAATTTGCCGTTTTTCAAATCTTCGAGAATGTTTCTGTGTTGCGTTGTCATTAAATCGTGGAAACGCGCTTCAAATTCCATCACTTTTTCGGTCGGCACGCTGTCCAAGTAACCGTTAGTGGAGGCATAAATAATCGCAACTTGTTTTTCGACCTCAACGGGTGAAAATTGACGTTGTTTCAAAATTTCGGTATTGCGGCGACCGCGTTCAATGACAAGTTTGGTAGCAGCATCAAGGTCAGAGCCGAATTTTGAAAAAGCTTCCAACTCGCGGAATTGCGCTTGGTCGAGTTTCAATGTACCCGCCGTTTTTTTCATGGATTTGATTTGCGCATTACCGCCTACACGCGATACAGAAATACCGACGTTGATAGCGGGACGAATACCGGAGTTAAAAAGGTTGGTTTCCAAAAATATCTGACCGTCTGTAATGGAGATTACGTTTGTCGGGATATAAGCGGAAACGTCGCCTGCTTGTGTTTCGATAATCGGGAGTGCGGTCAAAGAGCCGCCGCCTTTAACTTTATGACGGATAGATTCCGGCAAATCGTTCATGGCTTGTGCTACACTGTCCGACGCATTAATTTTTGCGGCACGTTCGAGCAAACGAGAGTGCAAGTAGAAAACGTCCCCCGGATAAGCCTCACGACCCGGAGGGCGGCGCAACAAAAGCGACACTTCGCGGTAAGATACGGCTTGTTTGGAAAGGTCATCGTAAATAACGAGCGCGGGACGACCCGTGTCGCGGAAATATTCGCCGATGGCAGCACCGGTAAAAGGCGCGAAAAATTGCATCGGTGCGGGGAAAGAGGCAGGAGCCGAAACAACAACGGTGAATTTCATCGCGTCGTATTTCTCCAATGCCGCAACTACACCCGCTACGGTTGATGCTTTTTGACCAATGGCAACATAAATACAAAAAACGGGTTCGCCTCTTTCGAAAAATTCTTTTTGATTGATAATCGTATCAAGCGCGACGGCGGTTTTTCCGGTTTGGCGGTCGCCGATAATCAACTCGCGTTGTCCGCGTCCGATAGGAATCATGGCATCAATTGCTTTGAGACCTGTTTGAAGCGGTTCGTTCACGGGTTGCCTGTAAATTACGCCCGGAGCTTTTCTTTCGAGCGGCATTTCGTAGGTTTCACCTTGAATGGGACCTTTGCCGTCAATCGGTTTGCCGAGTGTATCCACAACACGACCGACCACTCCTTCGCCTACGCGAACGGAAGCGATTTTATTGGTTCTGCGAACGTTATCACCTTCTTTAATACCGCTTGATTCGCCGAAAAGTACGGCACCGACGTTATCTTCTTCAAGGTTGAGGACGATGCCGGTAACACCGTTTTCAAATTCAATCAATTCGCCGGCTTGTGCTTTTGTTAGCCCGTAAATGCGTGCAACGCCGTCGCCTACTTGGAGTACCGTTCCGACTTCTTCGAGTTGAGCCTCGGTTTTGAAGTTAGAAAGTTGCTCGCGTAAAATAGCCGAAACTTCATCAGGTCTGACTTGTGCCATTTTATTATATGCTGTGTTTTTACAATCTCAAAATTATGCGTTCGATGTTAACGAACTTATTTCAAAGCGCAAAGTTATATTGTTTTTTTTTCAGAGCAAAATTCGTTAAAAAAAATTTTCAAACAGCCGAAAAAAATTTAACTGTTTGACGAAAAGAGAACCATTTGAGAAGATGTTTAGTTTGTAAACATTTTCGGCGCAAATATTATTTTTTTTTCGTAATAACTTAAAAATAAGGAAATTGCTGTTTCCAAAATAAGCAATTACACGGTAAAATTCCATGTTCGGAGATTTACAAAAGCAGGGTATGTTCATAAAAAAAACATTTAGAAAAACTTCGCTAAGGTTTTAGTTGCCGGAGGCGATTTTTTCCCTAATGACTGACAATTTTTCAAAGCTATAAAGCAGTTTGACACAAAAAAAGAAGCAAAACGCTAAATTTTTCGCCTCACCTGTATTTCCGCATATCAATATAGACTTCTTCCAATTGTTTGTTTCTTCTATTGTGCATTGTTTAATCGCCCAATGATTTCTCACAGCACAGGCAGGTTCTTACATGTCAGCATCGTTTTTGATGACTTGCTTACTTGACCTTCTTTGCTTCTTTTTTGATTTTACTGCATGAAGTACGCGCTCAACGACAATCAAGGTGCGAATTTCGCTCGCCTGTTACTTCTTGTATAAAAATTTCTTATTGAGTTTATCGGCATAATATCGGCGTTTTTAGAAAAATATTTTTCGTCATTTTTGTCCGATTTTTTCTCAAAGCAATCTTATTTCTTGAGTAGGCATTTTTTTTGTAATTTTTTTTTGCAAATTAAAATTTCACTCCGAAATTTAGAGCGAAAACCTTGTTCATCTCAAAAAAAAAATTATGTTAATAATTCTTTATTTCGTCCTGCTTCTGATGTGCGTCGGCTTGTTTTTCGACAATTTTAAGAACAAAAATCCATCATTAACACAGAAAAAGTTTTTGACCGTGCTCCACGTCATTTCTTTGATATTATTGTCCGTGGACTGTTGTCTTTGTTTTTTTTTGGAAACAACTTTCAAAACTGCATGGTTAGACAAGATTCTCGCGATAGCCTTTTTTTCGTCAGGAACGGCGAATTTTGCACTTTTGCAAAGCAGTCGCCTTAACATTTTTCTTAAAATATATTACGGTTTATTTTTCTTTTACCCCGTATTTGTCTTGATTTCAATTTTTATAGACAAAATTTTCTTTGCTTTAATACTCGCTCCGTTTGCTCTGACTTTATTGCTTCCCGACACATATTATGCAGACAATCAATTAGAAGTAAGAGAAAAAATCGGCGGTTTACTCGGCACTCCGAGAATAGCCCTTATAGAAAAATACATTTTCACGGAGCGGGAAATCGGAATTGCAGACTTTGAGCGCAATGCAAAAAATTTCAAACTTTTAACACACAACAAAGACAGTACATGTTTTTCTGTAGAAATTGACAGTGTCAAAACCATTATCCGGTTTAGAAAATAATTGCAAAATTTGCTTTTTCTAATGTTCGAACAAAAAAGACTGAAACCAAACAAGGGCAAATTTGCAAAAATATGCTCAAAAAAAAAGCATTTTGCTCGAAAAATGACCGAATTTTTGCGAAATCATGTTAATTCATTTTAAAAATTGTCTTTTTGAAATCCTTTAAAAGTTTTTTTACGTTATTGCCTTGAAGCATACAACACAAAGTAAAACGGTGTCAGGAAATTGATTTTTTTACGTCTGATACTTTTTTACTTCATCAAAAAATTTTCTAAAATGAATAAATTTTCACTATTTGCTTATCTCTTTTTTGCCTCAATTCTCGGCGGTTTTGTCGGAGTTTCCGCGTACCGATTTAGTTTTGACGACAAACTAACAACGAATTTACCCGAGGACGGAGGCAATTTTTTGCGCACGGAAAACACGAAATTACCCGCACAAAATGACAGAATTGACTTCAAATCCGCCGCCGCCCTTGCAACTCCTGCCGTAGTCAGCATCAAAGTAAAAGGCAGCGGATTGGGCGCAAACGCACATGCGCGTATGTTGGAAGAAATGTTTCGCGAATTTTTTGGGCGAGAACGCGGCGAAAGCAACACCGGACAAGAAACACACGGAAGCGGCTCCGGCGTTATCATTTCAAAAGACGGTTATATTGTTACAAATCAACACGTTATCGAAGATGCAAAGGAAATTATCGTTGTTTTGAGTGACCGCAGCGAACACAAAGCGCAGTTAGTCGGAAAAGACGGCAGCACAGATTTGGCGGTTCTCAAAATCGAAAAAGACGGCTTACCCGCGCTCAAATTCGGCAATTCGGATAATGTTGCGGTCGGCGAATGGGTTTTGGCTATCGGAAATCCTTTTGAGTTGACCTCTACCGTTACGGCAGGAATCGTCAGTGCGAAAGCCCGAAATATCAGAATTTTACAAAATCAAGACGGCTATTCCGTCGAATCTTTTATTCAAACCGATGCCGCCGTCAATCCCGGCAACAGCGGCGGTGCGCTTGTCAATGCCGCCGGCGAACTTATCGGCATCAATACGGCGATTGCAACACAAACGGGTAGTTTTTCGGGCTATTCTTTTGCTGTTCCCGCGAATTTGGTTCAAAAAATTGTGCATGATTTTGTCAGTTTCGGCACTGTTCAAAGAGCCGTTTTGGGCGTGCGCATACAAGATTTGACCGCCGAAACCGTCGCAAGTTCGGGTATGAAATCTTTTAACGGCGTTTTTGTCATTTATGTCGGCAAAGAAAGCTCTGCAAAAGAAGCCGGAATCAAAGTCGGCGACGTAATTTTAGCTTTGAATGATACTGCCGTGCGCACAACTTCCGAATTGCAAGAATTTATTGCAAGAAAACGCCCCGGCGACAAAATTAATTTGAGTTGGTATCGAAACGGACAAATTTTAAAAGGCAGCGCAAAGCTGAAAAATAAAATGGACGCAAGCGACCTTGCCGAAGCCCAATCCCTCTTTTTGCCCGAACTCGGCGCGGAATTATCGAGTATTACGGAGGCGGAACGCGGAAAATACGGCACAAAAAACGGCGTAAGAATTGGAAAAATTTCTGAGGGGAAATTAAAAAATGCCGGTGTCCCCGAAGGCTTTATCATTACGCATTTTGACAAACAAACCGTCAATTCGCCCGCAGATATTGAGGCAATCATTGGCAATAAAAAAGGCGGTGTTTTATTGGAAGGCTTTACACCTGAGGGAGAAAGAGGATTTTTTGCTTTCGGATTGTAGTTTTTTGTGCGACTTTACCTTTAATCCGTTTTTTTATCGGCTTTATTGATTTCTCCGAAATGAAAAGAAATGCCGATGTGATGAGAAAGCGGTAGATGTTGATGCGTATTAAGCGCGTAGTCAAAATTAAATTTTTTAAATCGCCAACCAAATCCAAAACTGCCCCGAAAAGGGGCGGTTGTAACACCGGTTCGCGCTGTCAAGTTTTTCCCGACGGCATAAATAATGCCGAATTTCACCCTTGCCTCGCGCGCTCCTTCTTTTTCGACTTCTGCATTCAAATACAATTTTTCTTCCGCCGGGCGAAAAGAAAGTCCGGCTTTCATAA
>JBPOJO010000673.1:0-8482 GCA_052033485.1 Bacteroidota bacterium
GTCGTTCGTTTTTTTTCTCTAAAAGTTCAATAAAATTCGTTTTATCCACATACACGCAGCCCGAAGTAACCACTTCTTCAAAATTACTCGCGCCGTAGGGAAATAAAACAGGGGTATTTTCGCTCATGAAACTGTTGTGAATTGACAAACAAAGATACGAAACAAGCGGGTAAAAAAAAAATTTGAAAAAAAAACTCGTAAAAAATCTGTTTAAGTTCTGTAATGCTTTTGGAATGTTATTTTGTATTTTGGCTGAATATTTTTAATTTGCAAAGTTTTTAACGAATGAATTTTGAAATTTCCTCATTTTCAATTCAAAAAATATGAATCGAATTCGTACCGTCGGGATTTTTTCCGCTTTATCGCTGATTTTCATTTTCTTATTTGCTTGTAACAAACAAGCCCTTGAACGCATTGATTTTTCCGAACAGCGCGATTATATGCCGCTTAAAACCGGTTTTTATCAAATTTATTCTGTCAAACAGACCGTTTATCGCATCAATGAACAACCGCAAAGTCTTGATTATCAGCTTAAAGAAGTCGTGCAAGAAAAAATAATCACGGAAGGCGGCTTTGATGCTTACCTCTTGTATCGCTACAAAAGACAAAATTCACTTCAAAATTGGGCTTTAGATTCCGTCTTTGAAGCGCGTTCGGAAAATGACAGAGTGGTTAAAAATGAGCATAATATTGAATTTATCAAATTGTCTTTTCCGCTCTTGAAAGGAAAAAAATGGAACGGAAATCTTTACAATACGCTCGGCGAACAAAGCTACACTGTTGAATATGAGGGCGATACTTTCACTTCCGGAAATGTTAAATTTGAAAATACTGTTAAAATTATTGCACAAAACGACTCAAGTAAAATTGATAAAAAAGTTTTGTTTGAGGTCTATGCGGCGGGCAAAGGACTTGTTTATAAAAAACACGAATATTTGCTTTATTGCAATCCCGATAATCCCGAACAAAGTGATTGTTTCGGAAAAAAAATCATTGAATCGGGTATTATTTCGGAAGTAATTTTATTGGAAAATGGTCAAGAATAGCTTAATTGCGCTGTTTTTATTGTTTTTAGCACTTCCTGTTTTTGCCAATAATTTAAAAATTGACAACATCAAACAAACGGGTGCAAACACATTATCCTTTGATATTTATTGGGAAAATGCGTGGAATGATACTATCGGACACGATGCCGTTTGGGTTTTTGCTAAATCGCGCCTTTCGGGTGAGCACTCGTATTCGCATACAGCGTGGGAAAAATTTTCTTTCGAAAATGAGCAAATTTATGCACAGCAAAGTCCCGATTCAAAGGGTTTTTTCATCATCAGCAAAGGAAATTTTGACATTGTTAAGGCAACTGTTTTTGTGCAAACGAAAGACAATTTGCCCGAAAATCTCATATCCTTAATGATTTTCGGAACGGAAATGGTGTATGTAAAAAAAGGCTCATTTTGGGTCGGCGACGGAATTTCTTCGCAAAATGCGTTCAGGAGCGGTATTTTTGCTGCGGATACAACGGTTTGCAAACCTTTTTTGATTCAAAATGAAGACGAAATAAGACTCGGAAATCTTTCGGTTGAACTGTTTTCGGATAAATCCGGTCTTTTTTTTCCAAAAAATAATATTCCTGCCGCTTATCCGAAAGGATTTCAAGAATTTTATGTTATGAAATATGAAATTTCGCAAGAGCAGTATTGTGCATTCCTGAATACTTTGAGTTTTTCTGAACAAGAAAACCGCATCGGCGTATCGCTTTTTTCTACTGTCGGAACGTTTGTTTTGCCTTTTTCAACTCCGTCGCGAGCGCGAAACGGCATTGTTTTATCGCAACAACCTGCCGCTGATTTTCCGGCAATTTTTGCTCTCGACGGCAATGAAAACGGCATTTTTAATGAAAAAGATGACGGAAAATCTCGCGCCTGCAACTTTCTTTCGGCGGCAGATTTACTTGCATTTTTAGATTGGGCAGCTTTGAGTCCGATGACGGAATTTGAATTTGAAAAAATATGTCGCGGGGGATTTTTTCCTCTTAAAGGCGATTTTGCATGGGCAACAAATGAGGCGAAAGATGCACAAAATGTGCTGTTTGACGGATTTGAGAATGAAAGTGCAGCCGAAAAAGCAGATGAAAAAAATGGAATCGCTTCTTTCAATTCGGGCGTTGAAGTGCGGCAAACGGAGGGGGGAATGCGCTGCGGTTTTGCCGCTGAGGACAAAGCGAATCGCTTACAAGCAGGCGCGGCGTATTGCGGAGCAAAGGAAATGAGCGGCAATTTGTGGGAGCAGTGTGTCGGAATTTCCGATTCCGCACTCCAATTTGAGGGCAAAAACGGCGACGGTGTGCTTGATTCTAAAGGATTTTCAGATGATTTTGCTTTTTTATTGACCGAATTGCGCCTGCGCGGAGGCGGGTGGAACAGTTTTGTTTATCCTGTGGGTGGTTTTCGGGATATTTCCGTGTCTGCAAGGTATTATGCAGACAAATATTTTTCGGAAAGAATGAATACAGTCGGTGGGCGCGGCGTTCGCCGAAAGTAATTTTTAATTTATTGGTTAATAAGGATTTAAGATGCAATATCTTGTTTTCGATGCTCATCAAGTTTTCAGGCGGTAAATTCCAAAATTGTAAAACTCCACAAAGAGGAACCGCCGTAACTGATAAACGGCAGCGGAATGCCGATGACGGGAAAAAGCCCGATTGTCATGCCGATATTGACCATAAAATGCACAAAAATAATACTTGCCACGCCGTAAATGTACACGCGGGTGAAACGTGATTTTTGTCTTTCGGCAAGCGAAATGAGGCGAATTAAGAGCGTGAGAAACAATGTTATCAGTAACAAACTGCCTAACCAACCGTATTCTTCGCCGACAGTGCAAAAAATAAAATCCGTACTTTGGTCAGGCACAAAATCTAATTTTGTTTGTGTTCCTTGCAAAAAACCTTTGCCGGTAAAACCGCCCGAACCGATGGCAATTTTTGACTGCGTAACTTGGTATCCGACTCCGCGCGGGTCTAAATCGGGGTTGACCAAGACCTGCAAACGTGATTGTTGATAGTCGTGCAAAACATCTTTGATAAAAAAATCCGCTCCGATAACGGCAACCATAAACACAAACGCCCCTAAACCCGAATAAAAATATTTTTCAAATTTTCCATTTCGGTATTTACTTAAAAGCCCTGCGACAACCGTGAGAGAAAGCCAAACAACAAACAAAATTCGCCCATTTTTGACAAAATCTTCCAAATGAATAAATGAAGTTTGGGTAGGTTCGGGATTGACTATGCTCAAATCTTTCCACAAAAAAGCACAAAAAACGTAAGCAGAAATCAAAACAGTTTGAATAAAAAAGTCTGAAATTTCTTTTTTCTGCGTTTTTTTCTTCGTTCCGAATGATAAAATTAAATTCCATAAATCACTCGGATAAAAAAGTGCCAAAGGCAGAAGCCCCAAAATCATAATCCAAAACAGCAATAATTGCATATTATCAAGCAGCAGCAAAGTTGAAACCAAGACTGTCAGCAAAGAAATTGCGGCGACAACCGGCACATTGGGCAAACCTTCGCGATACAACATGATGCCGAAAGACAGAAAAATTAAAGCCGAACCGGTTTCGTTTTCCGCCAAAATCAGCAAAATCGGAAGCGCGAGAAGCCCGGTTGTTTGCAATAAATCACTTGTGCGACCCGGTTTTGCCCCCGAACGGCTTAAAAATTTTGCCAAAACTAATGCCGTTGCAAATTTTGCAAACTCGGCAGGCTGCACTTTAAATAAACCAAAATTAAACCACGCTTTTGCCCCCGCTATTTCCGACCCGAAAATTAAAACAGCAATCAAAGAAAGAACAGAGATTCCGAAAATGCCATAGGCAAATCGGCTGAAAAAACGCATATCCAACAAAAAAATTAACCATGCAATCACGACGGCAAAAGATATGAAAACCAACTGTTTGCCCGCATTGACTTTGCTCAAAAAATGCACAATGTCAAAGTTTTTTTCTTGGTCATATACGGCGGCATAAATGTTCACCCAGCCGATTGCAATCAACGCAATGACTACAAAAACCGTCAGCCAATCAATTTGCCTCCAAAACTTTGTCGGATTCATGCTTTTTTAACGTATTTTTAATGTTGCGACGGTTAAAATTGCCAAAAGAATCCCCGCAATCCAAAAGCGATTGACGATTTTTACCTCGTGCCAACCTAATTTTTGGTAGTGATGGTGCAAAGGAGACATTTTAAAAATACGTCTGCCCTCGCCGTATTTTTTTTTCGTATATTTAAAATAACCAACTTGCAGCATAACCGAAAGATTTTCTATCAAAAAAACACCGCATAAAATCGGTATCAAAAGCTCTTTTCGGACGATAATTGCCAAAACTGCAATGACACCGCCCAATGTCAAACTGCCCGTGTCGCCCATAAAAACCTGTGCGGGGAAAGAATTGTACCACAAAAAACCGATACAAGCCCCGACAAGTGCCATGCAAAAAATCACCACTTCGCCCGAATTCGGCAGGTACATAATGTTAAGATAGCCGGCAAAAATAAAATTGCCGGAAACATAGGCAAAAACGCCCAATGTTGCCAAAATAATTGCCGAAGTTCCCCCCGCCAAACCGTCTAAACCGTCCGTCATATTTGCACCGTTTGAAACTGCCGTAATGATAAAAGTAATCAAAACGGTATAGATAAGCCATTGAATTACAGGGTTTTTCGTAGGAATGCAGTCGGCATAGTTTAATTCGTTGTTTTTGACAAAAGGTATAGTCGTTTTGAGGCTGTGTTCGTCTTGATATTTGACATAAGGTTCATTGCGAGGCGCGACATAATCGGGGTCAGAGGCGAATTTTCGCACAACAACATTTTCGTTAAAAAACATCACGGTGGATATAAAAATTCCTAAGCCGACCTGTCCGACAATTTTAAAACGCCCCTTTAAGCCGTCTTTATTTTTTCTGAAAACCTTGATGTAATCGTCTATAAATCCAATGATTCCAAGCCAAATGACTGACACCAAAAGCATTACGATATAGACGTTTTCGGGTCTTGCGAATAGCAGCGTCGGAATCAAAACGGCTGCAATAATCAAAAGTCCGCCCATCGTCGGCGTGCCGGCTTTCAGATTTTCGCCCTGCAAGCCCAAGTTTCTGACGGTTTCACCGATTTGCTTTTTTTGTAAATATTTTATCATGTATTTACCAAAAACCAAACTGATAAGCAGCGAAAGTAAAGCCGCCATCGTCGCCCGAAATGAAATATATTGAAAAAGGCGCGCACCGGGGAAATAAATAATGTCCCGCAGAAATTTGAACAAGTAATACAGCATTACAAAAAAATTTGTGCAAAATTGAAAAAAAAAGTCCTTTTTTTCAAAAATACGGAACTTATTCGACAAAAAAGTTTTCTGCCGAAGTGCGTTAAGTCAAGCAAAGGTAAAAAAATCCGACCAATCCGATGCTTGAATCGAGCAAAACTGTGTAAAAACTTTCTTTTTTTAATAAGGAAGGCAAAAGAAAAGGCAACAAATAAATAAAGGTCAATAAAATTTGTGAAAACAAGCGCGAACAGAAAGAAAAATTGAGATTGTCGCCAAAACAAAATGACAATTGAACAAGCATAAAACTGATAAACAATATTTTTTTTTCGGAAAAAATGTTGCCGAGCGTGCTCAAACCACTTTTTTTATCAGTCGTTCCGTCGCGAATTTCAAAAGTAAGCGTCAATCCCGCTATAAAAAAAAATATTTCAAAAAATGCTTCAAAGTGAAAAGATTCCTTATTTTTTTCCTCAAAAAGTGCCGAAAACACTAAACTCCAAACCAATGCAACCGTAAATGGCTTCATTTTGGGCAATAATGTTCGTAAATTGATTGTTTTTTTGCCGATTTTGATGCCGAACATATACGCCCCCCAAATTATACAAGCCGTGCTCATCGTTTTGTTAAAAAAATGACTGAAATCCGCCGATAAAAAAATAATTGAGGCTAAAAGATGGAATAAAACAGTGCGTCGCTGCTGAAAAAGATAGTGCCATTTGGGAGAAATCGGCGAAATTTCGTGCGCAAAAACAGGCAACAAATATGCAGCGGGAACGGCGCACAGCAGCCCTAAATAGGCATGATGCACGATGAATAATGAATATTTTTGGGCAATTCCGGCAAGATACAAACAAGCGAAAACGGACAATCCAACTCCCGAATAAAAAAAGTAGGAAAGAGCATGAAAACAAATATTGTTAAAAAAATGCGCGGCTTGAAAAATTTTTTCCCCGCCGCGCGCATTTTTTTGTTTCAAAATTATTGCATTAAAACCATTAAAACCGAAATATCTGCCGGACTGACTCCGCTGATTCGCGAGGCTTGTCCGAGCGTTCGGGGGCGAATTTTTGTCAATTTCAACCTTGCCTCCATCGAAAGTGAAGAAACCTGCATATAGTCGACTTTTCCCTCAATGACCAAATCTTCCAATCGTTTTATTTTATCTACCGTTTGCTGTTCTTTTTCAATATATTCCGAATATTTCACCTGAATTTCGGCTTGAGACAAAACTTCTTCATCATATTTTTCAAAAAAAGCGCGAATGTCTGCGTCCATTTCCGATAAATGTTTGATGTCGACTTGCGGTCTTTTGAGCAAGTCAATTGCTTTAACTTTTTGTTTGAGCTCAGCCGTTCCGAGTGATGCCAAAAATGTATTCACTTCCTCGTGCATGACACTTTTTTGTCTCAAAAATTTCAAAATTTCTTCTGTTTTGCCGACTTTTTCGCGCATACGATTGAGCCTTTTTTCATCAGCCAAACCGACGGCAAATCCCTTTTCAGTCAGGCGAATATCAGCGTTGTCTTGTCGGAGCAAAATGCGGTATTCCGCGCGCGAAGTGAACATGCGATAGGGTTCTTCCGTGCCTTTGTTGATTAAATCGTCAATCAAAACGGCGATATAGGCTTCCGAACGCGACAAAATGAGCGGATTTTCTTCCCTGATTTTGAGGTGTGCATTGATTCCCGCCATCAAACCTTGGCAAGCCGCCTCTTCGTAACCGGTCGTTCCGTTGATTTGTCCGGCAAAGTAGAGGTTTTCGACAAGTTTTGTTTCTAAGGTTTCTTTGAGCTGAGTCGGCGGAAAATAATCGTATTCAATCGCATAACCCGGACGAAACATTTTAGCATTTTCCAAACCGGATATTTTTTGTAAAGCCTTATATTGCACGTCATCAGGCAGTGAGGTCGAAAAACCGTTCAGATACACTTCTACGGTTTCCCAACCTTCCGGCTCAATAAAAATTTGATGCCGCTCTCTGTCGGCAAAACGGCTGATTTTATCTTCGACTGAGGGGCAATAACGCGGTCCGAGTCCTTGGATTCTGCCCGAAAACATGGGTGATTTTTCAAAACCGGTTTTCAAAACTTCATGTACGGCTTCGTTTGTATAGGTGATAAAGCAACTTCTCTGCTTTGTTAAGGCTTTTGTTTCGTCCGAGTAAGAGAATTTTTCGGGATTTTCGTCGCCGGCTTGCTCTTCCAAAACGGCATAATTGATGCTTCTGCCGTCTATGCGCGGCGGAGTGCCGGTTTTCATTCGTCCTGCTTCAAAACCGAGCGAAATTAATTGCGCCGTGATGCCGCTTGCCGCATTTTCGCCCATTCTTCCGCCCCCGAAATTTTTTTCGCCGATGTGAATAAGTCCGTTGAGAAAAGTGCCGTTGGTCAAAACGACAGCTTTTGCCTCAAATTCAATGCCTAATTGCGTCCTGACACCGCAAATGCGCCCGTCCCGCACGAGCAATCCGATAACTTGTTCTTGCCAAAAGTCCAAGCCGTCTGTTTTTTCCAAAGCGGCGCGCCATTCGGAGGCGAACAACATTCGGTCATTTTGACATCTCGGCGACCACATCGCAGCCCCTTTTGAGCGGTTTAACATTCGAAATTGAATCATGGATTTGTCGGAAATAATGCCGGAAAGTCCTCCGAGTGCATCTATTTCGCGAACAATTTGCCCTTTTGCGACCCCGCCCATGGCAGGATTGCAGCTCATTTGTCCGATGACTTGCATATTCATCGTGATGAGCAAAACTTTTGAGCCCATTTTCGCGGCAGCATGAGCAGCTTCGCAGCCTGCGTGCCCCGCACCGACCACAATCACATCGTATTTCGGATACATTTTTGATTTTTTCTTTTCAGACGACAAAGGTAGCAAATTTTTAAAAAAAAATATGTCAAACGGGCAACTGTTGTCATTTTTTTCAAGAAGACGAGTTTCGGTGCATACTTTATTGAGTTTTTTTTTGCATTTTGCGACTACTTTTTCAATATTATTGCGAAAATGTTCACTTGCGCAAATTTAATTGTTGAAAAATCGTAACTATTTAGCCGGCGTGTAGCGCGAGCTTTAGCTTGCGCATTGAAGAAATTGTAGCGCGAGCTTTAGCTTGCGCATTGAAGAAATTGTAGCGCGAGCTTTAGCTTGCGCATAGATCGGAA
>JBPOJO010000259.1:0-5574 GCA_052033485.1 Bacteroidota bacterium
AATTATTTGAAAAATCTGTCAAAGACAAAATCATTCAAATTACGGCTAATCAACCCGGTTTGGTGAATGGTTTTGCCGATAAATTGGTTACGGATTTCCCTCAAAAACAGGTGATTGAGTATGCCGATTATTTGAAAACGGAAGATTGGTATTTGAATAAAGCAATTGATAAAAATTTTGAAAATATTCGAAATAAGGCGCAAGAAGTACGCTCGTTTGTAGAGACCTTACTCTTTTCAGACGAAAAAATTCCTTTTAATATTGACCGCCCCGCTATTAAGTTGCTGCATATCAACGGCATTATCAAAGATGACAAGGACGGAAATGTTATTTTTTGGGTGCCTTTTTACAAAAAACGCCTTTACAATGCTTTTATTCCTTACTCAAAAGTCGAAAATGATGAGATTATTCGCTCTTTTGCCTTGAAAAAATTTTTTGAAAAAGATAAAAATTTGTTGCTCAAAACTTTGATAAAAGATTGCCAAGAATATTGCAAAAGGCGTGGTTTTAAGGCATTTATGTCAAAAGATGAAAATGGGCAGTACATTTCCATTCGCGAAAGTTCGCTTCTGTACAGTTTTGAAACTTACATTCAAGACTTTTTGCAGGCAACGGAAAGCAAATCTTATCGCGAAGCAGACACGGGTTTGGGCAAAAGCGACTTAATTATCAATGTGGAAGGCAAAGATTATTTGCTCGAAAGCAAAATTTATTACTACGAAAAACAATTTACACACGGCAAAAAACAATTAGCCTACTATACCAAAAGTTTGGGCTTGTCGCACGGGGTTTATTTGGTTTTTTCACATCAATAAATACCCTTTGCCCGAATAAATTATTGAAGATGACGTAAATATCGACGAGGTCAGAATTGAAATTTTTTTGGTAAAATTTGACAAAGCAAAGTGGGATTGAGGCTTTTTGCCGAAAGCCGTGCCAAAAAAAAATTGAGCTCCGACAGACAAAGCACCGCAGGAAAATATCAAAACCTCCGTCATTGCCCGAACTCTCCGAAACCAAAAGAATTGACTGTGAATACGATTTAATTTCGGGAAAAGTCAATCAATTCTTGCGACAAAAAGTTTTGATTTTGCCGTAATTTTGACTAAATTTACGGCTCAATTCTCCTCTCTAAATAACTGTTACGTGAAAGTAGATGTTTTGGTTTTTGCCGCTCACCCCGATGATGCGGAATTGAGTTGCAGCGGGACAATCGCCTCATTGACCGCAACCGGCAAAAAAGTCGCTGTTGTTGACCTCACACAAGGGGAGTTAGGCACGCGCGGAACGCCCGAATTGAGGGCAAAAGAAGCAGCGGCGGCGGCAAAAATTTTGAACCTTTCCGCACGAGAAAACTTGCAAATGAAAGACGGTTTTTTTAAAAATGACGACGCGCACCGACTTTCAGTGATTGAACAAATTCGCCGTTTTCGTCCCGAAATTTTATTGCTCAACGCCCCGAAAGACAGACACCCTGACCATGGACGCGCCGCTGAATTGTGCCGAGAAGCAGCTTTTTTAAGCGGTTTGAAAAAAATTGAAACAAGTTTGGAGGGCGTTAAACAAGTTCATTGGCGACCAAAAAATATTTTTCATTACATTCAAAGTGATTACCTCGAGCCGGATTTTGTTACGGACATCAGCGATTTTTGGCACATCAAAAAAGCAGCAATTCAGGCTTTTTCCTCACAATTTTTTAATCCCGATGCTCCGGAAGCGGAAAATACGTTTATTTCAACACCGGAATTTATGGAATTTATCGAAGCAAGAGCGAAAGAACTCGGTCAAGCCGTCGGTTTTAAGTATGCGGAGGGCTTTTTGAAAACGAAAAGAATTGGTGTAAAAAATTTATTTGAAATATTTTAAACAAATCTTTACTTTTTCTTACATTTGCCGCAATGATTAAGCCAAGAATACTAAAATTGCTATTTTTCCTAAAAAACTGACGATATGCACATTTTTAGATTATTATTTTGCTTATTTTTTTCGCTTTTTTTGACGGTCAATCTTCTTGCACAAACAGAATTTTATTCGCCTGACGGAAAAAAACTGACTACGCAAGACCTGCTTGATAATGCCGATAAAAGGGAAAAGGAGGGGGATTTTCGCGGCGCATCGGGCTTTTTGAATCAAGCCGCGATGTTGGAATGGGAGAAAAAAAATTATTCTGCCGCAACGCAATATTTTCTTAAATCGCTGAAAAATAACGAAGCTATTCAAAATAAACAAGGAATGCTCGGTATATACAGTAATTTGGCGATGATTTACGCAGACCAAAAGGATTTTGAACGTTCGCTCTCGTATTTTGAAAAAACTTTAGCCGGAAGGCGTGAAGGAAAAGACAAGGAAAGTCTATTTTCCTCCCTCATCAACACCTCCGTCGTCCTCAATCAGCTCAAAAATTTTGAAAAATCAGCCGTCATTTTGGAAGAAGCTCTTAACATTGCACGCGAAATGAACGAGCCTGACAAAATGAAAAGTTGCTACGGAATGTTAGCCGAAACGTACGAAAAAGCAGGCAATACGCCCAAAATGATGCAATATTTTGAACTTTACCGCAGTTTTCACGAGCTTGTGCAAAAAGAAAAAGTTGACAAATACCGCTCCTCTGCCGAAGCATCGAAACTCCGCGCACAACTCCTCGAAATGCAAAATAAAAACCAAGAGTTGGTTTTGAACAATAAACAATTGGAATTGCTCAAACAAAAAGAAAAATTAAAAGAATCCGATTCGACCATCAGTACCGTTATCAGCGAAAAAAATACAATTTCGCACAACCTCACGCGCGAACAACTCGCCAATAAAATTTATGAGCAAGAGGCGCAATACAATTTGCAAATCATTGCCAAAGAAAAACAAATCAGAAATTTGCTCATCGGCGGTATTATTTTAATGATTTTACTCGGCGGACTTTTTTATCGAAATTATCGTGAAAAAAAGGCAGCAAACCAAAAACTCGCCGAACAAAATTTTGCCATCACCATTCAACAAAAACAAATTGTGAAGCAAAATTCCGAATTGGAATCTGCCAACAAAAATATTTCTGCCATCAATCACTCCCTCACGCAAAGCATTGCTTATGCGAAACGGATTCAGACGGCGGCATTGCCCAATTTGAACGAAATTTCTTATGCTTTTCGCGAAAGTTTTGTTTTTTTTCAACCGCGCGATGTTGTTTCGGGCGATTTTTATTGGTTCAATCAAAGTTCCGAAACCATCTTTTTTGCCGTTGTTGATTGCACCGGACACGGCGTTCCGGGTGCTTTCATGTCCATGATAGGCATTAATTTGCTCAATGAAATTACTTCTCACGGCATCAAAAGTCCCGACGAAATTTTGCGCCTCATGCATCTCGGTATTTCTGCCGCGCTGCGACAAAATGAAACGGACAACCGAGACGGCATGGAAGCCGCTCTCACGGCGTACAATAAAGCGGATAAAACTTTGCTTTTTGCCGGCGCGAGAAGACCTTTGTTAATGATTCGCAACAACGAACTGACGGAAATTGACGGCGATAAATTTCCTATCGGCGGTCAATACATTCTGAAAGCCGAGAGCATTGTGAATTTTAACCTTCACAAGATTCCTGTCGAATCCGATGACATTTTCTTTATGTGCACCGACGGTTTTCAAGACCAATTCGGCGGAGAGCATAACAGAAAATTCATGTACAAAAATTTAAAAAAATTACTTTCTGAAAATGCCTCTGTACCGCTTGCGGACTTGGGTATTTTACTTCAACAATCTTTCAATAATTGGAAAAATGACAACTCCCAAACTGATGATGTCTTGGTTACCGGCTTTAAAATTTAAGCATAATAAATTTGCCACTTGGCTCACGGCGATATTTTTTGCAGCCGTTTTTAACCTCTCTGCGCAGGATATGCCCGCACATGAGAAGGGTTCGTTTATTGATTCGGCAGGAAATTATTATCAGCAAGCCGAATTGCCGCTTTATATCTACGTTTCGCACAAGCCGGACGCGCCGCCGCATCACCTCAAGGAGGACAAAGGCAGCGCGACGGAACCGGTTGCGAAGCCGATTTACCTCGACGGGCACGGCAAACATTTGCTCAAACATACGGACGGAATCAACCATACGGCGCAGATTTTTGCCGTTTTTGCGGACGGAGTCGCGCCCGTGAGTAAAGTCAGCTTGCTTAATGCGCCGATTTTTAAAGGAAAAAACGGAATTTTTTACGGGCAGGGTTTAGAAAGTGCCGTCAGCTCAAAAGATGAAATGTCGGGCGTTTCAGCCGTTTATCAATCTTTGAATCAATCTGCTTTCGCGCTTTACGAAAAGAAAACCTACACAACGGAGGGCGCGTACAGCCTTGCAGTTTATGCGATTGACCGTGTAGGAAATACCGAAAAAATTCAAAAAAGCGACTTTTTTGTCGACCTTACGCCGCCCGAAACTTATCACAACATTGTCGGGATTGCGGAAGGAAATATCATTTCTTCGAGCACAAAACTTTATCTCACGCATGAAGACAGCGCGTCGGGCGTTTCCAAAACGTACTATCGCCTCGACGAAGGGAATTACAACCTTTATTTCAACGGCTCAAACATCAATTTTGCAAGTCTGAACGACGGAGAACATACCTTGACTTATTATTCGATTGACCATGTCAACAATAAAGAAGAAGAAAAATCATTTACTTTTTATTACGACAAAACCGCTCCGATTATGTCCGCAGACGTGCTCGGCGACCGTTTTGTGGTCAATGATAAAGTGTATTTTTCGGGACGAACTAAATTGAAATTAACGGCTGTAGACAATAAATCAGGGATTAAAAATGTGCTTTATTCCGTCAACGGCGACGAATTTAGGGATTACAACGACCCTTTTTATTTGCCGAGTCGCGCAGGTGAACACGTCATTAAATACTACGCCGTTGATAAAATGTCGAATGAAGGAACAGGGAATAAATCCGCAAGACTTGACGAATATCGGCACAATGTGAGCAAAGTTTACCTCGACTTGACAGGACCGATTTTGAGCCATGAGTTTAACGGCAAAATTTTCAAAAAGGGCGACAGCGTGTTTATCAGCAAGCGCACCAACATCAATCTCAAAGCGCATGACCCCGAATCAGGCTTGCAATATATTTCCTATAATTTTGCACAAGACGGGGAAGAGAAAAAATTTGAAACTTCTTTTCAATTGGAAGAGCCGGGTGTAAAAAATATTTATTTTTACGGCTATGACAATGTGAATAACCGAAACATGAGCAATTTTGTGGTGGTTGTTGACAATGATGCCCCCGTTATCAGCAATATTTTTAGCATTTCGCCCGTGAAAGAAGACGAAAAAATGCCGGTGTATCCCTCTTATGTAACCATATTTTTAGCGGCAAGCGACGAACAGGTCGGGCTTTCTGATTTGCGCTACAAAATAAATGAAGGCAAAGAAATGTCATATTCGGGTTTTATTCAAGGATTTAAGCCGAAACAAACTTACAGCATTACGGTTTATTCAACGGATATGCTCGGCAATAAATCCGAAAAAACTTTCAAATTTAAAACGGATAAATATTGAGATGCAATTGCGAACTTGTTTGAAAGAATAAC
>JBPOJO010000584.1:0-8187 GCA_052033485.1 Bacteroidota bacterium
TTAGGCGTGAAATCTTTGGGGAATATCCGCAAGCGAAACCTATATTTCACGCCTAAAGGCGTTTGAAGTCAACTGTGTGCTGTTTTTCTACAAAGATGACAAGCCTAAAGGCTTTAAATTGCTAAACAATATTAAAAAGCAAGCAAAATTTTATTTGGTTTGTCTAATCGAAATAAAACTTTTCGGACACCCTCATTTGGAAGAAGGTATCTTGCAAGAAGCGAACAGGTCGCCGGCTAAAGCTCACGCTGCATTCTTGGGCAAACCGGCTAAATAGTTACAAAAAATGAAGTACAGGGTAATTTTGCTCTTGATTGTAGGGGGGAGCAGAAAAAAAACACCCCAAAAAGCCCTGCGGGGTGTGCAAATACGAAAAAGGGCAACAACATTTTTTTGACTGTCGACGGTGCGTCTTTTACGATATTTTTTTGTAAAAATTTGATTTTCAATGTATTACAACTAACAATTTCTCAACGAACGGTTAGTTGTAATACGATTAGACAGCCAAAAGTGAATAAAATCAGCAAAATGAAAAATTGTTACGGGAAATGTTTTTAAGTCAATAGGCGCGTTCTTTTTTGTTTTCCATAAAATAGATGAACGCACGATTCGCAACTTTTGCGCCGCCCGGCGTTGGATAATCTCCCGTAAAGTACCAATCCCCCCGATGCCCCGGCACGGCATCGTGCAAGCCCTCAACGGTTTGATAAACGATTGTTATTTCGGCATTTACATCACTTGCGCGGACAATTTGCCCGACTTTTTGAGAAACCTGCTCATAGGAAAAAGGAGCGTACAATTCCTTGACATGGTTGACAACTTTTTCAGCCGGCAAATTGAGGCTTGCCAAACATTTGTGATACACTTCTTCCAACAAATAACTCATTTTATTTTCTTTCAAAAGCTCCAAAACAGCCCTGAATGCCACAAATTCGCTCATTTTGGACATATCAATCCCGTAACAATCGGGATAGCGAATTTGCGGAGCGGAAGAAACAACGACAATTTTTTTCGGACAGAGTTTGTCCAACATCTTAATAATGCTTTTTTCGAGCGTAGTGCCGCGCACAATCGAATCATCAATGACAACGATATTTTCTTCGCCTTTTTTCAGCACCTCATACGTCGTATCATACACGTGCGCGACAAATTCGTCCCGTTGCTCATCGCCGGTGATGAAAGTGCGCAATTTTGTATCCTTAATGACCAATTTTTCTACTCGCGGTCTGAAACGTATGATTTTTTCAATTTCTTCATAAGAAAGTTTGCCTTCCCCTTTCAGTGCCTCAATTCTTTTGTCAATCAAATGCGCCTCAATCCCCTTCAATAAGCCCAAAAACGCAGTTTCAGCCGTGTTCGGAATGTATGAAAAAACAGTGTGCGGCAAATCGCCTTCCACAGCTTGCAAAACTAAGCTTGTAAGATTTCGCCCCAAACTCTTTCTTTCCGAATAAATTTGCGGGTCTGTTCCCCTCGAAAAATAAATTCTTTCAAAACTGCATGATTTTTTTTCGACCGCTTGTGTAAAATTTTTGACAGAATAATTTCCGTTGCGGTCAATCAACAAAGCATTCGCGGGCGGCAACTCGTAAATTTCGTCATATTCGGCATTAAAAGCCGTTTTTATCGCCGATTTTTCGGAAGCAGCAACAATAATTTCGTCGTTTTGATAATAATAAGCAGGGCGAATTCCCGCAGGGTCGCGCGCCACAAAAGCCGCTCCGTGCCCCGTCAAACCCATCATCGCGTATCCGCCGTCGAAGTCGGTGCAGGCATTCGTTACGACGCGGCATAAGTCAATTTCATCTTCGATAAGCTCGATAATTTCTCGCGGCGTGCGTTTTTTATCATCAAATTTTTCCCACAACATTTGATTTTCGCGGTCAAGAAAATGTCCGAATTTTTCCAAAACCGTTACGGTATCGGCTCTTTCTTTCGGGTGTTGCCCGAGCGAAACTAACTCGTTAAAAATGTCATCGTTGTTTGTCATGTTGAAATTTCCCGCCATGAGGAGTGTTCGGCTTCGCCAATTATTTTGCCGCATGACAGGATGGCAAAAGCGAATGTCATTTTTGCCGTAAGTCGCATAACGCAAGTGTCCGATGAGAATTTCGCCGCAAAAAGGCAAATTTTCTTTTGCCCATTTTGCACTTTTAAACTCCGGTTGGGTCGACAAACGATTATATTCATTGCCGATTTGCTCAAAAATATCCACAATCGGTGCCTTTGCAACTGAGCGCAAACGGTCAATGTACTGCAAACCGAACTTTAAATTTTGCTTAATAGAGGCTACGCCCGCGCCGTCTTGTCCGCGATTGTGTTGTTTTTCCATCAAAAGGAAAAGTTTATTCACGGCATAAGCAGGCGTGCCGTATTTTTCGATAAAATATCCTATCGGTTTTCGCAATCTGATGAGTGCAATGCCGCATTCATGTCCTATGGCTTCGGTCATAATTTTTTTTGCAAAAATAGGAAAAAACAAGTTTCAACTGCTGAAATAAGCGGGAAAAAAAATGTTAAGGCGGCGCAAAATTTGCAAACTAAAATTTTCGTAACTATTTAGCCGGTTTACCAAAAAATGCAGCGCGAGCTTTAGCTTGCGACCTTGTTTTCGCTTGTTGAGGATACCTTCCTCCTTAAATCCGCAAGCTGAAGCTCGCGCTGCACTCCGGCTAAACAGTTACAAATTTTCAAACTCTCACAAAAGCCGAATATTTCTCCGGCGAATAAGACAGAACAAAAACTATCCTTTTTTTGAAGATGCTGAAAATTGTCAAATAAAATCTTTTGGGGCGTTTTTTCGTGCATTTTTAGCAAATTCCGTACAAAAAAAGCAAATTTTCGCGGTGAAATGAATTTTTTGCTTACCTTTGCAAGAGAATTTATTATATCCCACGCTTTATGAAAATTTCAAAAAACGCGGTTGTCGTACTTACATACGAGTTAAAACTTGAAGACGGACACCTTGCAGACGCGGCAACTGCCGAAAATCCATTTGCTTTTATTCACGAAATCGGACAAACTATTCCCGCTTTTGATGAAAACTTGGCGGGTTTAATCGCGGGCGATACATTCAGTTTTGTTGTGAAACCTGCGGAGGCTTACGGCGAATATGATGAAACGCAAATTCAACGCATTGATGCAAAAGTATTTGCAACTGCGCCCAAAGATATGCTTTTTGTCGGCAACGTACTCCCGATGGTAACGCAAGACGGAGACGCGCTTGACGGTCAGTTAGTAGAAATGAATGACGAATTTTTTACGATAGATTTCAATCACCCGCTTGCCGGCGAAGAATTGCATTTTTCGGGAAAAATTATTGAAGTTCGCCCCGCAACAAGCGAAGAGCTTGCGCACGGACACGTTCACGGATTACACGGACATCATCACTAAGATTTTTCCGCAAAATTTTATTATGTACGGCAAACCGTTTGTTTGTCGTACATTTTTATTTCGGCAAAGAATATTTTCAAAATCACAGGAGCAAGATGAACAAAGCGGAATTTTTATTACTTGATTTGGGCGGAGTCATTTTAAATATTGATTATGATTTGACGGCGGCGGCATTTTTACAACTCACGGGGCAAAATTTTGAAAAAATCTACACACAAGCTAATCAAACGGCACTTTTTGACCGACTTGAAAAAGGCAATATCGGAGAAGCAGAATTTTATTCGGAAATAAGGCAATTTTTCGGCGGCGAATGGCATGAGAACGACATTCGGTCGGCATGGAACAAAATGTTACTTGATTTGCCTGAAAATCGTTTGCAATTCATTGAAAAAACGGCAAAAAAAATTCCGATATTTGTTTTGAGCAACACCAATATTGTTCACAAAAAGGCATTTGACGAAATATTGCGTCGCTCAGGCTTGTACGAGCGTTTTTATGCCTGTTTTCAAAAAGTTTATTTTTCACATGAAATCGGAATGCGAAAGCCCGATGCTGAAGTTTTTGAGTTTATTCTTGCCCAAAACAGTATTCCGAAAGAAAAAATATTGTTTGTAGACGACAGTTCGCAGCATATTGCGGGGGCAAAAAGGCTCGGTTTGTCGGCTTATTTCCTTGAAAAGGGAAAAAATATTGAAACGGAACTTGCCCTTTTGTTTTGAGTATTCTTTTTGAAAAAGAAACAGCTAATTTCGATACGATTAAGCTGCATTTTTTTGACTTCTTCGCTAATTCTGCTGTTGAAAATTGCCTAATTTCAACAACCTTTTTTCTTGCCAAAGTTTTTATTTTTCTCAAAAAAAATTGCATTTTCTTTTTCCGATAACCGTTTTTTTTACATTTCGCTGATAATCAAAGCATTTATGTCAGTGTTTTGGACAATTAAATAAAGGCAGCCGGAAAATAAAATATAGCTCAAAAATCTAAAACGAAATGCAGTGTAGCCTAAAAATGCACCTCTCACACGCTTTTTTGACTGTTTTAAACGCAAAATTTGCCGTATTTGTGCAACTTTGATTTTGATGAATAAGCCTGCCAAAAATTTGAGTTTTTCATTTTTTTCAAATACATTTGCAGAGCAGCTTAGGGAAAAATTGCTCGCAGCATACAACGCAGCGCGATTCGCAAATACTTTCGTAAGCACTCAAACAGCTTGCAAAGCATCGCCTTAAAAGCTGCCTGATTGCGCAAAAACCTAAAAAATCGCAAGCAAGACGTTTGCGGTAGCACTTAGGCTAAACTGTTACCTATTTTCAACCCAAAAAATTTGCATCATGTCTTGCTTCCAAACCGTGAACCCCTTTTCGGGCGAAAAAATAGCGGAATACCCGATTTTTTCAAGAAAAAAAATTTTATCCTTGCTTGAAAGTTCTGCAGTTGCTTTTCAGTCTTGGAAAAAAAGTTCTTTTGAGCAACGTGCCGCCTTGCTGCAAGCAGCGGGGCGATTGCTTCGCGAAAGAGTTGAAAACTATGCCATGCTCATCACGGACGAAATGGGAAAACCCCTCAAAGAGGCGCGTGCGGAGGTGAATAAATGTGCCGCACTTTGCGATTATTATGCTCAGCAGGCAGAACTTATGCTGAAAGCTGAAAATATTTCAACAGAAGCTGTTCGCTCTTATGTTCGTTATGAGCCGATAGGAGCGGTTTTTGCCGTCATGCCTTGGAATTTTCCGTTTTGGCAAGTTTTTCGATTTGCGGCACCGGCTTTGATGGCAGGCAACACGGCTTTGCTCAAACACGCGCCTAATTCTTCGGGTGCGGCAACGGCGATTGAGCAACTTTTTGCAGATGCGGGCTATCCCGAAAATGTTTTTCGGACATTGATTGCGGACACGGGTGATGTGCCTTACATCATTGCGCACCCTGTCGTGCAAGCCGTTACGCTCACGGGAAGCGAGCGTGCGGGTGCGTCCGTTGCGGAAGCGGCGGGTTTGAGGCTCAAAAAGACTGTTTTGGAACTCGGCGGCAGCGATGCTTTTATCGTTTGTGAAGATGCGGATTTTGAAAAAGCGGTGCGAACTGCGGTTCAGTCGCGCCTTTTAAACGGCGGTCAGAGTTGCATTTCAGCCAAGCGTTTTTTTGTGCATGAAAATATATACGAAAAGTTTCGCACGGCACTTCTTGCTGCCGTTTCAAAACTTAAACAGGGAAATCCGCGCGAGGAAGACACGGATTTAGGTCCGATGGCAAGACCCGATTTAGCGGATTTGATTGAAAAACAAGTAGAAAAAAGCCTTCAGGCAGGCGCAACATTGGTATCGGGCGGCAAAAGAAATCAGAATTTTTTTGAACCTACCGTGCTTGAAAATATTCCGCTCACTTCTCCCGCTTTTCGCGAGGAGTTGTTCGGTCCGGTTTTTACGCTTTTTTCATTTTCAACAGATGAGCAAGCGATTCATTTGGCAAATCTCTCCGAATACGGGCTTGGCGCGGCAGTTTGGTCTGAAAATCGCGAAAGAGCCGAAAAAATGGCTGCGGAAATAGCGGCAGGCTGCGTTTTTATCAACAGCCTTGTGCGTTCTGACCAAAGAGTGCCGTTTGGCGGGATAAAAAAATCCGGCTACGGGCGCGAACTTTCTCTGAACGGTATTCGCGAATTTGTCAATGTGAAAACGGTTTGGGTAGACTAAAGAGTTGAAAAAAATGCCCTGCGAGGATTGCCGGAAGATGTCGTTATCATCGCAGGGCTTTTTTTGTAATTCACTCATTTAAAAGACTTTAAACCGATTACTTTTTCTTTTTCACCGGCGTTTTTTTAGTCGGCTGAGTTTTACCATTTTTTCCTTTTGCGGGTTTTTCGGTAAAGTCCGGAGCTTTTTCACCGCGCAAAGCGGCAATATTTTTATTGTACTCCTTCATCATTTCGGACATGGAATTTTCAAAATCTTCATTTTGCTTTTTGAGGAGCTTCCCGCTGTGTCTTAAACTTAAAAAGGAAGCAACCAAGACAGGAGCACCGACTCCTAAGCAGGTTATTGCAACTTTTTTCGTTTCAGCGTCTCCACCTGAACCCATCATAAGCAGTCCTCCTGTTACGGTTGCCAATGTCGAAAGAGTTCCAAAAGTGGCACCGAATATTCTGAATTTTAACTCTTTTTTTCTTTTGGCGGTATAATCTTCCATTCCATTCATGTATATCTTCTTCACTTCCGGAAAACGGTCGAGTAGACGAGAAGAATTGTATTCAAGAACGGGTTCCTTCGAATTGCCGCTGCGAGCGTTTTTGGGTGTTGTATTTAAAGAAGTCGGAGCACTGTAATAATTAATTTTGCCCTTGTACCCAAAATCTGTATATCTTGATACAAAATTAGTACCGGTGAAATGAATGACATTTTCGCTTACATCTATGTTGTGAGTAGTAGGATACTTTCCGGTGTGCTTGTTATACTCAACAGTTCGCTTAACAACAATTTTTTTTAAGTACGCTTTATCCAAATTGACGGCAGGGTCGAAGACGTAAAGTTCAAGAAATTTGTTATTTTTTTTATCTTTCTCCAAAACATACGTCGGATTTCCGTTGAGATATTCCCTTTGCGCCAAA
The DNA here is from genome assembly GCA_052033485.1 of Bacteroidota bacterium. GTDB lineage: Bacteria > Bacteroidota > Bacteroidia > Cytophagales > Bernardetiaceae > JBPOJO01. Next base: position 6,995 of record JBPOJO010000584.1, read on the forward strand.
ATTTGTTTTTTCACTTCGGGGTGCAATTTAGAAATGTCCGTGTTCACGGTGCTCTCGGGATTGTAGGGGTTTATCTCGGCAATGCTGTCAGTTTCGGTTTTGGCGGTATCCGGTTTCACCTCAATCACGGGAACTGTAAGCGGCTCGTAGTTTTTAAAGTGTTTATTTTTAGGCTTTTTGATATACGTTCCGTGATAGAAAGCTGCTCCGACGACGTGTAAGCCAAAATACCAATATCCCCGTCAGGGGTGCCGGGTATACGCTCTACCTCTAATCCGCATTGATATGAAACAGGGCGACGGAGAATTATCGGCAAAGCCCAATATGCTCGTACTCCCCAATTTGACTTTTCTTTTGTCGAATTGCCGACAACATTCGATTTGTTGCTTGCACCATAAAGCAAATCCACCTGAAAACTTGAATATCTTGCATAATAAACAGGATTCGTTTTGTCTGTTTCAATGGACATATTCGTCATGGCGTTCGTTCCGACACCTAAATACAATCCGGTGACATTAAAATGTGTATCAAGATAACCATCGTTATGCACGTAGCCTGCTTGTCTTGCAAATAATCCGCCTGTTCTCAAAGTGTAGTCGCGGCGCGAGATGATGTTTTCAAAAATAGCCCATAGCAATGTTTTTTCCCCGTTAGCGGCTTTGTAAGTAATACCGTTGCCGCCATATTTTTGCTCTTTTCTGAATACTTTAAATTCAACTCCGGCATACGTTCGGTCAGTATAAGAAGCAGTATTTAATTCAACTAATTGTGTTTTGCAGCCTGTGTAACTGAGTTCGGTTTTAATACCATCTGTAATGAAAAAATTGTGTTTGAGAACTAATTGCAGCGGCATGTTGCTGCCCGGATGAGCCGGCGGGAAGCTGCCGAAGACGGACAAAACGTTTCTCATTTTGACATCTTTGTAGGAGTTTTGATGCACCTTGTAGCGAATAAAGATACGTTTTTTATCTACGGAGAGAACACCCTCCGCTCCTTTTTGGGCAACGGGAGTATTTTCTTCTTCCTCTTTTTTGTTTTTATCTTGCGCATTTGAGAAAAACGGCACGAAAAAGGCACAAAGCAAAATACACATGAAGTAACGTTTCATAACGAGAAAATTATTTTAAAAAATGAAAAAATCGCGCAAAATTACGAATTTTACATTCATTTGGCTTTTTTTATACTTTTTTCTT
>JBPOJO010000015.1:0-7191 GCA_052033485.1 Bacteroidota bacterium
CCGAGTGTAGCGCGAGCTTCAGCTTGCGACTTACGCCGAGTGTAGCGCGAGATTCAGCTTGCGCTGTTGTAGAGCGAGCTTCAGCTTGCGCCGTGTGTAGCGCGAGCTTCAGCTTGCGACCTTGCGCCGTGTGTAGCGCGAGCTTTAGCTTGCGACCTTACGCCGTGTGTATCGCGAGCTTCCGCTTGCGACCTTTCGCCGTGTTTTGTCGCTTGTAAGGACACAAGCGCGGTAAGTTTTGCAGCACGCCCCGAAGCTAATTTGTTTTTTTCAATTTCAAAAACGGTTTTTCATAAAAGCGAAAACTGACGAAAGCCATTAATAAACTCAACAACAAACCGAAAAAAGGTGCTGCATAGATGACAAAAAACAGCGATTTTTCAAAATGTAAAAATTTTCCGATATTTTGAATCACCAAAAGCGCGATGATGTGATAGCAATACAAGCCGTAAGTTATTCGCCCTGCCGCTCCGAAATGAGGGATTTTACCGAATTTGAAAAAGGATTTTTCGGCAAAATTTTGCTCCAAAATCAACAAAAGTGCCAAAAATGAAAAAATGACACGCTCGGAAACTGCCGTTAGCACGCTCCCCTTGTAAAATTCTTCCCGAAAAATGACAAAATAAAAAAGCAAAAGATACAACAAGACGATTTCAATTCGCGTCATTTTGCGTATCCATGCGCGAAAAAGCGCATTTTGATGCCAAAACCATGCCCCCAAACTCCCGATACACAAGTCGCCGAAACACGAAATTGAATGAAAATCGACAGGCGTAGGCATTCCCGCCTTAAGGCGATAGAAAAAACTGAACAGAATAATGAACACAAAAGGTATCCAAAAATGGCGGAGACGCAGCTTATACAAAAGCAGGGGCTGCAAAATGTAAAATTGCTCCTCAACGGAAATGCTCCATAAAATGCTCAAAGCAGAGCTGTCGGGCAGCCCGTTTTTTATCATGTCAAAATTGCTCAAAAAAAGCAAATATGCCCACAAACTTGCCGTTTCGGTGCTTTCCGCGCCTAAAAAATATTTTTTTGCGAAGGGAAAAATGACAAATCCAAAAAAAACGCAGGCAAAATAAACAGGCCAAATGCGCAAAATACGCCTTTGCCAAAAAAGCAATATATTAAAATGCCCGTTTTCTTTCACTTCTTCTGCCAAAAGAAATGTAATCAAAAAACCGCTCAAAACGAAAAAAACGTGAACGCCTAAATTTCCGTTCGCAAAAAGGATATGTTTTGCCCACAGCCACTCGTTCGTTTTTTCAATTTCGGGCAATTCAGTATGAAAAGCGTGAAAAAAAAACACGCCCAAAAAGCAAAACCAACGCAATGTATCGAGATTCTCAAAGTAAATTTTATTTTTCATGCGGCTGCATTTTGGGATAATTGTTCGTTTGCTGCGATGCTCGCCTTTGTGCCGCCTGCAACCTATTTGCGATTTGATGCGGGCGGCGCGTTGACCTACTTTTTACGAAGATTGCAGCGGTGTTTCGTGATAAGTTTTTATATGCGGACCGAGAAAAATTCGGGCGTAAATACGAATCAAAGCAATTCCGCCGATGACAAAGGACGATGACAGAAAAAATGCCAAAAGGTAATCATTTTGTTGAATATGTCCAAAAATCAAATCTTCGCCGATAAAAGTTGTTGTTATCGGAAAACCCATCAAACCGAGTGTGCTGATGAAAAATATTTTTGCCAAAACAGGGTACTCGTAAGAATGTCCGTAATAACGATAGAGTGAAAAATAGTTCGATTCGCGCTTTTTAAGCCATGTTAACGCCCAATAGCCCGTTCCGCCTGCCAATATGACACCGCTCAAATACCACACTAATTCGAACCAATTAAATTGCTCATTGTGAATAACGGAGAGTGCAATCCAAAAATGTCCGAGAAATACCAAAAGCCATGCTAAGCGCGGATTTTTTCGCTCCGAAAACGCCCTTAAAATCATTAAACAAGCCGATAAGCCGAAAATCAGCGACCAAATCGTATGCAAAACAGGCGGAAAATGCGACTGAAAAACGTACAAAAGTATGCCCGCAAAATAGGAGGGAATAAAATAAAACAAGATATTTTTGAATGTAATAAAATTTAATTTATTGCCGATTTTTTTGAATGGACCGAAAACTATTTTGCTCATAAAAGTATCCAAACCAAATTCGCGAAGCGACAGCATATAGATAGTGTAGTGCCATTTTTTACCGACAATAAAATCCTTTTCCGGCTCGGGGGCGCGGTAGTAATAAAATTGTTCTCTGATGAGATAGCTCACAACAGAGGGCGAAATCAGCAGTTGATACGTGCGCAAAAAAGCATTGCCGATAAAATGCAAAACAGCGACCGTTTCCAAACTGAACGCCAATTCAACGAACATTATCCCGATTTGTGAAACGGAAGCATACGCTATTTGCGGTTTGATGGAGGGTTGAACGCGCGCCGTAAAATAGCCAAAAAATGCCGTTATCAGCCCGACAAGCCCGATAATGACCCTCGCCGTAAATTGTTGCTCCCAAAACGGCATTGTCCGAATCAGGAGAAAAACCCCGAAATGTATCGAAAGTGAACCGTAAAAAATCGCACTCGAAGGAGTCGGTCCTTCCATCGCTCGCGGCACCCACGAGGAAAAGGGAAATTGTGCAGACTTTGCGCAAGCCGCCAAAAGCAAACACATGGAAATAAAAAAGCCCGTTCCGCCGTGTTCGGCAAGCATTTCATTGACCAAATTGGCATCTGCAAGTTTAATGAAGGAAATGTTTTCGTGCCACAAATGATGACTTGCCCACATCGCAAGCAAAATGCCGATGTCGCCGATGCGGTAAATCGAAAAAACTTTGACCGCATTGCGAACGGGCAAATAACGGTCGCCGTAAAATGCTATCAACAAAAAAGACGAAATTCCGACCATTTCCCACCCCATAAAAAGCGTTTCGAAATTGCCGGCTAAGACTGTGAAATTGTAAGAGAACAAAAAGAACAAAATCATGGCAAAAAAACGTCGAAAACCCTTCTCCAAGTGCATATAATGACTGCTGTACCGAACTATCATAACGGCAATAAAATTCCCCGCAAAGAGGTACGCCGCCGTTACCCAATCAAAATAAAAATCTATCACAAATGCGTAATGCGAACTTTTATAAAGCGTTATTTCGCTGAAATTCAATACATTAGCCCCTAAATAAATCCACCAAGAAATGAAAAAAGCCAAACTCCCCAAAACCAAACCTGCCGCATAAACAGTGATGCGAGAAATAATTTTTTCCTTTTTTTCGTCCGTCAGAGCGGTCAAAATGAAAGCAAAAACAGGAATCAACACAAAACTCAAAATGAAATAATTTATTTCCATAATTTCTGTTTTTTGAGTACATTTTTTTGCAAATGTAATCTTTTTTCCGACCACTTGTAATCATTTCGCAGATTCAACCCACAAATGCAACTTAGTTGTTTTCACGTAAGGGTTCAATCTATGAAAAAAAAAGAGTTTTTAGGCTCTTTTTTAAAGAAAAAACGTAGCTTTGTTTTCGACAAAAAGAAACATTATGGCACATTTATCTTCGGAACAAAGGTACACAATTGCTTCGACGTCTGCAAATGGATTTTTAAGGAAAAAAATTTGCGAAATCAATAAACAGACCAAGCGAATTTGAATAAACAGCAAAATACTGACAACTTCAGTGCGCGCTGACCTGATGATAATGCTTCCCTTTGACAGTTATCCGTTCAATTTTGCAAACCATTTCGTTGGCAAAATCTTTGTCTAATAATTTCTTAAAGGCTATTTTTTTAAAATATTACCATTTTTGGTATATATCGTTTTTGTTTCAGCCGACAAACGCGATGTTTTCAATCTGACCACAAAGTTGTCGTCCAAGTCGTCAATAAATTTAAAGACTTCTTCAACATCAAATTCGCGGTCTGCAACATGGCAAATCCGAATATCAGGCTGTTTTTTTTTTCAAATCTTTGCTTACGCTTTTTATCTGACGTTTCAACAAGGCAAGCGCATTAATATGCTTATCCTCTTTCACTAATTTTTGCACTTCCGCTGATTGCGCCTCGAGGTCGTGAGTCGCTTCTTGTTTAACGTAATTGGGTAATTGTGTGCTGTAAAGTTCATGCTCAAATAAAAAAATGCTTTGTTGTTCGGGGTCGATAATAACGCAATTTATTGTTTTATAGCTATTTACGATTTTATTATCTAAGGAGCGAGCCTTTCCTAAATGCTCTAAGGATTGAGCGTCGGGCTTACGAACTTCACAGCCGTCATGAAGAACAAAAATATGATTGACAGAGCCTAATTGTTCAATCGTATGCTGTTTGACGCATGCTGAGGAGGTTTCTTTCGATAAAGTGTTCCGAAATTAAACCATGAAAAACATCATACTGCTTCTTTTCATCGGCGAATGCAAATATGTGAAGATTTTGGTTGCTCACTATTTTTTCCGTTAGTTGAATAATGTTTTTTTTACTCGACTGTCTTTAAAACTTGACAAAAGGCGTGTAAGGTATTGAGAAAGTGTCATTCTGTTCTTGGTTGGGTGATAATTCGTGATGCAAATATAGGCTTTTTTTTGATTTTTGGGAGATTTTACGAAGTTGTCAGTAGTTAAAAAAAAATGAAATTTCGCCTGCTTTTTTGAAAAGGTATAATTTTTGAGCATATTGCAGCAAACTGTTTTTGCTAATAAATTCATCGGTCTTCGCACAAAAACTTGTGTTTATCAGACGTTAGCTGTTCAAAATCAAGCAATTAACAACATTGGGCTGAAGCCCTGCTGCACTTTTTATCAATTTTGACTTCAAAACGAAAAAATAATATGAAAACTGTTTTATTGACCATTTTCTTAATTTCCGGCTTTTTACACGCCCTTTCTGCGCAAGATTTTGGGGCGGAAAATGTTAAAAATATTTTGAGTAAACAAAGTTCCGCACGGTGGACGCTTTTCCGACATTTTCAAAACGGCAGCGAAATAACGGGTGCGATGCCGATTTGTGTGCTCGACAATGTTTTTACATTCTCCAACGGCGGAAATTTTCAGGCGAGTGAAGGGCGTTTGAAATGCCGACAAGATGACCCCGACGAATTGTACGCCGGCTTTTGGTCGTATCAGCCCGACGGACGCGTTTTAAGTTTGCAAATCAACGGAAAAACCTTGATTAATTGGCAAATAACCGCTTTGAGCAACAGTAAAATTACATTCAAAGTGCTCAATATGCCGGAAGGGGACTATTCGATTGAGATGTACATTTTAGCGGAATGAGGTTTCAGGCTGCCGAGCGTGTAGCTTTTTTTTGAAAAAAATTGCAGTTGCGGTTGAAACCACTCGCACTTGCTTGTGTCCTCACAAGCGACAAAAACCTCGCCCTTGCTTGTGTCTTCAGAAAAAGACACAAGCAAGGGCGAAAGCTGTCTTTGCAAACAACTGATAATCAAGATTTTAAATTTTCGCAAGTATTTATCTTACAAAAAATACGGCAAATTATTGAAAAATGATGCCGACAATAATTTATGAACAAGTGCTCTCTTCCGGCATCACAAGCGGCATTTTGCATTGGCAAATTTTAGCGTAGCCGCCGGCAATATTGACCAATGTTTCAAACCCGGCTTTTTGCAAAATTGAAACTGCTATGACGGAGCGATAACCGCCCGCGCAATGCACAAAATAGGGCGTTTTGGGATTCAATTCGTGTAATTTTTGCGACAATTCTGAGAGACAAATTTGTTTTGCATGGCGAAGATGACCGGCGGCAAATTCCCCTTTTTTCCTGACATCTAAAATATTGATTGCCGGATTAACTTGGATAATATTTTCCAAGTCTTCCGCTAAAATCGTTTTGACATCAGAAACATTTTCGCCTGCATTTTTCCACGCCTCAAAACCGCCGTCGAGAAAACCAATGACGTTTTCATAGCCGACTCTTGCCAATCTCAAAACGCTTTCGCGCTCTTTGCCGGGTTCGCAAACCAACAATAATTTCACATTGACGGGTACAACCGCGCCGACCCACAAGGCAAAAGCCCCGTTTAAACCGACGTTGACGGCATTTTTGACGTGCCCCTGCGCAAAAATTATCTCGTTGCGCGTGTCTAAAATTAGGGTGTCATCAGCCAAAGACGCGGTTTTAAATTCATGCACACTCAAAGGGCGCAAATTATTGTTCATCACTTCTTCCAAAGGGCGATAACCGTTTTTATTGATTTTTGCGTCCATGAAAAAATATTGCGGCGGAGCGGACAAGCCTTCGGTTACTTTTCCGATAAATTCATCTTTGCTCATATCTTGCAGCGCGTAATTGTTGATTTTTTGCGCTCCGATGGTCGAAAAAGTTTCTTTACCGATATTTTTACCGCATGAGGAACCGGGTCCGTGCGCGGGATAAACAATGACATCGTCGGCAAGTGTTTTGATTTTATTTTGCAAAGAATCATAAAGCATTCCTGCCAATTCTTCTTTGCTCATTAAACCGTCGAGCAAATCCGGACGACCGACATCGCCGACAAAAAGTGTATCGCCGGTAAAAACTGCGTAATCTTTGCCGTTTTCATCTTTGAGCAAAAAACAACTCGACTCGGGAGTATGCCCCGGCGTGTGCAGAACTTGCAAACTGAGTTTTCCGAGCTTAAAAATTTCGCCGTCGTAGGCTTCATGTTTCTCGTAGCCGGTTTTTGCGCCGGGACCGTAAACAATTTGCGCGCCGGTTTCTTTTGCCAAGTCAAGGTGCCCCGAAACAAAATCCTCATGAAAATGCGTTTCAAAAACATATTTTATTTGGGCATTTCGCCTCGCGGCAATTTCAAGATAGGGCTGATGCTCGCGAATTGGGTCAATCACACAAGCGATGCCCTCTGATTCGATGTAATAAGAAGCCTCAGCAAGGCAGTTTGTATAAATTTGCTCTGCGTACATTGCGTTTGTTTTGAATTTTTGCATAAAACGATGTTGTATGGTCAAAAGTTCAAAAAACAACAAAGAAAATTTTGTTGCGGCAATCAACGTGATTTCACTTTGAGGTATTTTTTGACGAGTTCAATTTTTTCTTCCGTTTCTCTGCGATTTTTCCCCAAAACAGTAACGTGTCCCATTTTCCGAAAGGGTTTTGTCATTTTTTTCCCGTAAAGATGCACAAAAACAGCCGGAATCGCCAAAACATTTTCAAGCCCTTCGTAAACGGCTTCTCCCTCAAAAC
>JBPOJO010000729.1:0-2700 GCA_052033485.1 Bacteroidota bacterium
GAAATTTCGGAAAGCGAAGTTGAACGTGTAAAAATGAGGCGTGAAAATGCTCCGCATCACAAAAATAAGGACGGATTTGAGCAGGCACTTGTCGTTAAAATAACAACTGACGGAGATGCGGCAAGGGGGTATGAACAATTATTGTACGAAAAGCACAAGAACGAAGGAAAAATTGCAGAACAAAACGCGCCCATAAGTGAGCGCAATCCCAAAAAAGCCGCTTACATAAAAGCCGCTTTAGCCCTTTTCGGCGATGTTTTGATGCTGATTGCGATTACTGCCTTGTGCTGAAAAATGCCGATTGTTTCAAAAATTGTTCGTTGAACAACCCATAAAAAACAAGCCGGCACGGATTAAAAATCCGCACAGGCTTCACCTCTACACATTTTGTATAATTACCAAAAAAACTGTCTTAATGGCTGATTACTAATTTTTTTACAACTTTTTTGTCTGAAAAAATTACGTTCAAAAAGTAGATTCCGTCATGTTTTTGAGAAAAATCCGCTTCAAAAATATTTTGTTGCGTTTCATATTCTTCAAGGATAAGTCCTTGTGTATTAGTGATTTGAATTTGACAAGGCGCGTACAAGCCCGATAAACTGATTTTCCCCGCACTCGGGTTGGGAAAAAGAGTTACTTCGCCCGCTGCCGACGTACAAGCGACAAAAATCATTTTGGAAAAGTCAGCTTTTTCGTCTTTTCCGCTTCTTTTTAAGCGAAAATATTGTCCGATATTTGCTTTTGAAGGCAAAGTGTAAGAGTATTTCCCGCCCGAAGTACGCGCTTTTACTTTGCCGCTTTCCGCCCAAGATTTGCCGTTTTCACTGCTCAAAATCGTAAAAAACTCTGTTTTATCATCGGCGGTAGTTTCCCACTGCAAGGCAATTTTTTCTCCCATACATTTCCCCTCAAAACTCAACCACTCCAAAGGCAAAATGCAGTCCGTAACCGTGTAGCAAAGATAATCCGTGAAAAAATCGCTGTTTTTGCAGCCCGTACTTGTGCTCCCTACACCCTCTAAAAATCCCCCCGCAACCGGAAGCGGAACGGGAGGATTGCCCAAATCGTAGTTCAGCGCGTAAACTCGGTAGGACGTGCCCGCCGAAATTTGTCCCGTGAAATCACCCGTCGCACTCGTATTCACAATTTCGCCCGACGTGAAAGTCAGCACATAAAGTTGCTGATATGCAGCGTTTTCGCCCATTGTACCGACCGTAAAATTATCCGATTCGCAAATACTTCTTTCTTCATAGCAAACCGAACAAGTACGCAGCACAAAGTCCGTAAAAAAATCGGCATTAAAACAGCCGGCAGCAGTCGAACCGACCAAGTTAATGTTCTGTCCGAGGAGGGCGGAAGGCAGGGGCGAAGGCGCGTCTGTTCCGTCATAATTCAAGGCGTGTATATGAAAAACGCCCGTGTTCGGTGCGGAAAATGAACCCGTCGCGTTTTGGTCAAGAATAATTCCGCTCTCGTCCGTGAGGACATATACGTGTGTAAAAGCGGCATTATATCCCGAAGTTGTCGCCGAAAGATTGCAATTTGCGCAACTGCGTGTAACAAAATCTGTCAAAAAATTTGCGTTGAAACAGCCTGCTGTCGTTGAACCGACTAAATTGATATTTTGCCCGATAAGTGCCGCAGGCAGCGGTGCGGGTGCGTTTGTGCCGTCATAGTTCAAGGCGTGAATTTTGAAAGTTCCGTCGGCAGGGGTTAAAAAAGTTCCCGTACCGTTTTCCGCTATGATGATTCCGTTCACGTCTGTCAAAACATAAACCATGTTAAATGCCGCATTGTAGCCCGATTTTGTCGCCGTTACGGAACATTGTGCATTTGTTTCTGTCAAAAAAAATACATTAAAAAAAATCAAAAAAGCAAATTTTAAGACAGATAAGGAGTTTCTTTTCAAAAGAACATTCAAAAAATTGAATGTTTTCAAATCTTGGTGTAAAAAATTTATTTTCATAAGGGAACGTGTTTTTGGGGTGTGTTTTCACAATTAGTTCCACGTTCCGTTATTAGCAGCACATGCGCCGTTACAAGCGGCAGGCGCGGCAAACAAGGCATTTTCTGTTCGCGTGCAAGCTCCGTCCGCCGAAAAACTCGCCGTTACATTCACGTTCGCGCCGTTTGCGGTTAAGCCCGTGAGCGTAACGGTTTGAGGGGAGGCAGTGATGGCAAAATTTTGACCATTGACGGTTAAATTTCCCGCCCCCGGCGGGTTGGAATACGTAACCGTAATTTCTTGTGTGTAGGTGTTTGTGCCCGCGTCGCACGCACCTTGTGTCCCTGCGCTGAGGTCTGTAATGCTGCAAGCTGCGCCGTTACAAGCGGCAGGCGCGGTAAAAACGTCGTTTTCTGTATATGAGCAAGTGGGCGAACTTTCAAAACTTGCCGTAACATTGACCGTAGAGCCGTTTGCCGCTAAGCCCGTGAGCGTAATACTTTGAGGCGAGGCGGTGATGGCGAAAGTTTGTCCGTTGACGATTAAGTTCCCCGTCGGTGCGTCGTTGTAAGTGATGGTGAGCGTTTGCGAATAAGTGTTCGTCCCCGCATCGCAAGCCGTTTGCGCTCCCGCCGTGATGTCCGTGATGTCTGCAACATAAACCGTAACGTCGTCGGTAGAATTGGTGCAAGTTCCGGAAGCGGTTACGCGATAAGTAGTTGTAACAGCGGGACTTACGTTCACACTTGCGCCTA